>CAIOYU010000676.1 GCA_903862565.1 uncultured Actinomycetes bacterium
GAGCCGATGTCACCCTGGAACGGCACCGCCCCGCGCACCCAGCGGGCCAGGTTGATGAACACCCGAGGTTCGGCGTCGGGGCCGTAGATCGGGTTGTAGCAGGAGGTCTCCAGCTCGATCTCGTAGCCGCAGCCCTCCCGCACCGTGCTCGGAGAGGTCAGCGACACCCGGAAGTCGGGTTTCTTGTTACCCAGCGTCTCGGCATCGACGCGCTGGAAGGCGATCTGCGGGTTGTGCGTCCAACTCTTCGGGTTGGACAAGGTCTCGGTGACCATGCGGGCGAAGGCCTCGTCGCCGCCGAAGGACGAGGTGTCGATGCCGTTCTCCACCTCGACGGTGTAAGTGAAGTTCTTCGCGGTGCCCTCGCCGACCTTGGGCGACGTCCCCGGGACGATGTGCCAGGTCTTGTCGGCGGCCTCGGTGAACGGCCCGCCGACGGGCAGGATGCCGGTCGGCAGATTGGCGTCGAACTCGGTCAGCCCGCGCGGTGGCGCGCCGACGATGGCGGTTCCGGACGCGCCGAGCGTCGGCGGCCCCTTCACCGGCTGGCTGGCCGACTGCATCTGCACGCCGGTCATGGTCTGGTACAGCACCACCCCGGTGAGGACCACCAGGATCGGCAACGCGTAGGCACGCCAGCCATAGGTGGCCAGGAACCGGCCGAGCCAACTCTGTTTGCGCACGTCGCGGCGCTGATCACGGTTGGACCTCGGCCGGCCGGAGCCGTCGCCGAGGGGGTCGCGTTGGGCGCGCAGCGGCTGGTTCCACTCGCTGTGCAGCACAGGAACGCGGCCACCCCCAGGGGGCCCCGACGCATTGGTCACCGTCCCAGGATGGCATAACCCCGACCCTGTCGGCTCCCGGGCAGGCCCGTGTCGAGCGGGTAGTAATGTCGAAACGTCGAGCGCCGGAGCGCCAGCACACCCGGTCGGCGCACTTTTTACCGAGGGGCCTGATGACCGATCTCACCGGCACCGCCGCGCGGAAACCCGCCCGGCGCGGTGGACGCCTGCCCCGGGACGAGCGCCGCGGGCAACTCCTCGCCGCAGCCAGTGACGTCTTCGTCGACCACGGCTACCACGCCGCGGGAATGGACGAGATCGCCGACCGAGCCGGGGTAAGCAAACCGGTTCTCTACCAACACTTTTCGAGCAAGCTCGACCTGTATCTGGCGGTGCTGCAGCAGCATGTGGACATCCTGGTGTCCAGCGTCCGCCAAGCCCTGCGCACCACCACCGACAACCGGCAGCGGCTCCGTGCGGCAGTGCAGGCGTTCTTCGACTTCATCGAGCACGACAGCCAGGGATACCGGCTGATCTTCAACAACGACTACGGCACCGAACCGCAGGTTGCCTCACAGGTGACAGTCGCCACCGAGGCCTGCACCGACGCCGTGTTCGATCTGATCAGCCACGATTCCGGGCTGGACCCGCACCGCGCACGGATGATCGCCGTCGGCCTCGTGGGCATCAGCGTGGACTGCGCCCGCTACTGGCTCGACGCCGACCGGCCCATCTCCAAGGACGACGCCGTCGAGGGAACCGTGGCGTTCGCCTGGGGCGGCCTGTCACACGTTCCCATTGCGCGGCCCTGACCCCAGTCCCTGGACTCCCGCCA
>CAIOYU010000677.1 GCA_903862565.1 uncultured Actinomycetes bacterium
CACCGGGAAGGTGGCTTCAGTCTGGGGCGCTTCGAGGTGCCCGTCGCCGTCGCCGCGCTGATCTGGGAGGCGATCGTCCTAGTCGTCCTCGTCACTCCCGGCGACGCCACCGTGCCGACCCTGATCGTTGTCGGCCTGATCCTCGCCGGCGGGGTCTACTTCGCCTACCTGCGGATCATGCACCCCGACGTTCTCGACAACGAGCCCGGCGAAGACATTTTCGCGGCGACACCCGAGGGGAAGAAGTGACACAGCACACCGAACTGACCGGCCGCATCGTCCGCCCCGGCGACGACGACTACCCGGCGGCCAACGCCGGGTGGAATCTGCTGTTCGCGTGCGAACCGATGGCCATCGTGTTCGCCCAGCAGACCCGCGACGTGGTCAACGCACTGACCTGGGCGCGGCAGAAAGACGTTCGGGTGCGGGTGCGCAGCGGCCGGCATTGCCTGGAGGGCTGGTCCAACGTCGACGGCGGGATCGTGATCGATGTCAGCGAGATGAAGTCGGTGACCCTCGACGCTGCCACCGGTACTGCCACTGTCGGTGCCGGGCTCAACCAGTTGGAAGCCGTTGCCGCCCTGGGAAAGTCAGGCCACGCGGCACCGACCGGCGGCGAAGGCAGCGTCGGCCTGGTCGGGGCGACCCTCGGCGGCGGCTTGGGACTGCTCACCCGCAGCTTGGGGATGGCCTCGGACAACCTTCTAGCGGCGGAAGTCGTCGTCGCCTCGGGTTCCGGCGGTGCCGAGGTGGTCGTCGCCGACGAGTCGACCAACCCCGATCTGCTGTGGGCGTTGCGCGGTGCGGGCAACGGCAACTTCGGGATCGTCACCGCACTGACCTACCGGGTCCATCCGTTGACGCAGACCGTCTACCTCACCGCGACCTGGCCCGGAATCGGCGCGCTCCCAGAGGTATTCGAAGCCTGGCAGCGCTGCGCCCCGCACATCGACAACCGCCTGACCAGTCAACTCGAGATAAACCGCGACAAAATGATGTTGGTCGCGGTTCTGGCGTCCGGTTCGGAAGCTGAGGCGGCCGAGGAGCTCGCGCCGATCCTGGCCGTCGGTGCGCCCGAGGTGTCCATGACGAACGCGGACTGGGCCGAGAACTACGCCGGCTTCCAGATACCGAAAGACCGTGAACCGGCGAACTGGAAGTTCACCTCCCACTTCGTCTACACGCCGTTCCCCGCTGAGGCGATCGGTGTGATCGGCTCGTTCATGGCGAAAGCCCCGACGGCGGAATGCAACTACTTCGCCAACGCCTTCGGCGGAGCCGTCCGGGGCAGCGAGCCTTCTGGCGGTTCGGCGTTCGCCCACCGCGACGCCCTGTTCTACGCCGAGCCGGGCGCCGCCTGGGGCACCCGCGGTGGAATCCCGGCAACCGAGGATCCGCTGACCGGCACCTGCCTGGACTGGATCGCGGAATTCACCGAAGCCCTGACGCCCTACGTCGACGGCGCCTACGTCAACGTGCCCAACGCCGCAACAGCGAACTGGGAGAACGACTACTGGGGACCCAACGTTGAGCGGCTTCGCGGAATCAAAGCGACGTACGACCCTGACAACGTGTTCAGTTTCGAACAGAGCATTCCACCGCGAACTTAACCAGCGGTCAGCACCCGGATAACCTCGCGCAGCGGTTCGGGAGACGTCCCTATCTCACCGACGTACGGGTATGACACCTGCAGAATGAGGAACACTTGGCAGGCCACCAGAGCGCCTACGGTGGCGACAACCGGGTAGCCCATCTCGGAGTCCTTGACGCCGGAGACGATTGACCAGCCCAGGATCACCCCACCCATCACAACGATGACACCCCAGACCGCCCAAGGCGGCCCCTGGTCGGTGGCTGCGGTGAACACCCGCTTGGAACGGGCTTGACTGACTTTGTCCAGATTGGCGAAAGACGTTGACAGCAATGTCTTCTGGAAGGCGGTGGGAGCCTCGACTTTTCCATAGGCCTCATAGACGCGCCAGAGAGCATCGCTGGCTGCCGAGGATGATTGGCCCTGCGAGCTCAGGGACCATTCGGCGTCGGCCGCACGTTCGTACTCCAGCAGGCTTCGCCGGATCCGGTCCTGGTCCGCCTTGTCGAAGACGGCCAGGTCGCGGGCCAGCTGAACCCCGGCCGCACCTTCGTCGCGGATATTGGCATCGGCGGTGTTGATCTGACCCCAGAGGCTGTTGATCAGGAACCCGGTCGAGAAGGCGAATATTGTTGCCATTAGCGGGAGGAATTTCGTCGCATCGCTCTTCACATGGACGGACCGGTGCCGAAGACACGCCTGCAGTCCTATCGAAGTGCCGACGATGGCGACGATCAGCCCGATCAGCAGCAGCCAGCTCGGGAAGTTACTCACCAACCAACGACTCACCGCGCAAGCCTAGAGACTCGCGCGCCGCGTACGACGGATTCGGCCCCGCTTGAGGTTTTCCAGAGTTGGATGAGATCTAGCTGGCATTCTCGAGCGTTCATCTCAATCCGCCTGCGACACTCGACCACCGTCGCCC
>CAIOYU010000678.1 GCA_903862565.1 uncultured Actinomycetes bacterium
CCTCGGGGTGAACGTGCACCTCGACGGTGCGCCCGCGGCGGTTGGTCACCAAGTCGACGCGCACGTCGTCAGGGTTGTCGACGATCCCGCGGACCAGATGCTCCACGGCGTCGACGACGGCCGAACTCATTCTGCGGCCGGCTCAGCCGACTCTGCAACGGCCTCGGCGGGCGCCTCGACGACGGCCTCGACCACAGCCTCGGTTGCATCGGCGTTCTCTTCGGCGGCAGTCTCGGCGACCGCTTCGTCGGCCTTCTTGACCGGGGCCTTCTTCTTCTTCAGCTGCGTCGCCTCGCCGGTGGGACCGCCGTCACCGGCGGCCAGTGCGGCGTTGAACAGCTCGAGCTTGCTCGGCTTGGGCGCGGCGACCTTCAGCGTGCCCTCGGTACCGGGCAGGCCCTTGAACTTCTGCCAGTCGCCGGTGATCTTGAGGAGCTTCAGCACGGGCTCGGTCGGCTGGGCGCCGACGCCGAGCCAGTACTGCGCGCGCTCGGAGTCGACCTGGATCAGGCTCGGCTCCTCCTTGGGATGGTAGCGGCCGATGATCTCGATGGCGCGGCCGTCACGACGCGCGCGGGAGTCGGAAATGGCGATGCGGTACTGGGGGTTGCGGATCTTGCCAAGCCGGGTGAGCCTGATCTTTACAGCCATGAATGAACTTCTCCTGTAGTCGCACGCTGCAATTCAGCAATCATCGGCGGGATGCCGGAATCCGGTTTTGCCTCGCGTGGCCAGCGGCTGATTCTGCCAGACCGGTTGGCAAAGGAGCTAATCGAGACCGTGCTGTCCACCGGAGCGTGCCCAGCAGAATCGCCGTCCCTACAGCATCTTGTCCATGCATTTGGCTTCAACTCTGCGGCTGATCCTCCAGCCCTCCCCAGTGCGGACGAACTCGTCGTCGTACCAGAGTGCGCAGAACAGAACGTGCCCCTCAGCGCTGAGTTGCATCGGGTTGAAACACATCGTGCGGCCGCTGGCGGTGTCACCGGCCAAGCGCAGGTCGATGTTGCCGATCAGGTGAGCGAAGGCCGGGAAGTTCGGCAGCACTTCGGCAAGCCAGGCCTTGACCGTGGGGAAGACGCCGTCGACGCCCCCCATGGCGCGGTAGTCGATGTAGGCGTCGGGGGTGAAGACGCGATCCAGGTCGTCGAACCGGCACTGGTCGATGGCCGTGGCGTAGTCCACCAGCAACTGCTGTATTTCGAGCCGGTCGGAGATCTCCGCGACACTGAGCATGGTTCTAGATTCAACACCCGTGATCAGTTCGTGATCTAGCGGTTAGTCTCTTTGGCTATGCCTCGGCTTCTGACCGCCCTCGCGGCCTCCCTCGCGCTGATCACCGCACCCGCCTTCGTGGGCATCTCGCCGGCGGTGGCCGAGCCCAACATCCAACCGGTCGGCTCGGCGTCGATCCCCGACGGTCCCGCGCCGGCGTGGATCGTCGCCGATCTCGACACCGGGCAGGTCCTGGCCGGCCGGGAGATGTACGCCGCACACCCGCCGGCGAGCACCATCAAGACGCTGCTGGCCCTGACCGCACTGGACGAGGTGGACCTCAACGCCACGACGGTCGCCACCGTCGCCAACACCCACGCCGAGTGCAGTTGTGCCGGGATCAAGCCCGGCCACGCCTACACCGCTCGGCAGCTTCTCGACGCCACGCTGCTGGTCTCGGGCAACGATGCCGCCAACGCACTGGCCGACATGCTGGGCGGATATGACATCGCCGTGGACAAGATGAACGCCAAGGCCGCCTCCATCGGCGCCTACGACACCCACGCCACCAGCCCGTCTGGCCTGGACGGTCCCGGCGGCTCAGGCTGGACGAGCCCGCATGACCTCGCGGTCATCTTCCGCGCGGCCATGGCCAACCCGGTGTTCGCGCAGATCACTGCCCAGCCGACGGCGATGTTCCCGACCGAAACCGGTGAGCGGCCGCTGATCAACCAGGACGAACTGCTGGTGCGGTATCCGGGCGCGATCGGCGGCAAGACCGGGTTCACCAACGCCGCCCGCAAGACGTTCGTCGGGGCCGCTGAGCGCGACGGTCGTCGCCTCGTGATCGCTCTGATGTACGGACTGGTCCACGAGGGGGGTCCGACCTACTGGGACCAGGCCGCCACCTTGCTGAACTGGGGTTTCGCTCAGAACCCGTCCGAGAGCATCGCCACGCTGTAACAGCCTGAATCGGCACGGCGGCGGTGACCGCCGTGCCGAGGTTTCCCTACTGGCAGACGCCGTTGTACTTGACCTGCCCGGGCAGGCATGAGTGGCTGTCCATGGCCCCGCGGTCCTCGATGCTCGGTATCGGCTTGACCGTGCCCTTCTCGGTGGGCGACAACGAAGGCGCACTCGTCGTCGCAGACGGTGAGTTGCTCGGAGTCGGGGCTTCCTTGGTGCTGGAGCCGCAGGCGGTCAACAATCCCATGCCGATGATCGCGGCTCCGCCCGCGAGAAGCGCGATCCGGTGGATCACGAGTACTGGTGACATGGACTTATCCCCTTAACGCATGCGGAAATTTCGCCGCTGACACTACAGGATTTTCGATGGACCGACGGGACCGAGAATCGCCGCACCCGCAGAAGTGATCGCCCCACCCAGCAGCATCCCTCCGATGACATCGGTGAAGGTGTGCGCGCCGGTGTAGAGGGCCAGGTAAGCGACGAACAACACCGCGGCGAGGGTGACCGCCGCGAGCATCCACTTCACTGCGCGACTGCTCCCGGCGCCCAGGCAGACCGCGATGGTGCCGACCAGCGCCGACGCTCCGGTCACGTGACCGGAGGGGTAGGAGTGCGGGTAGTCGACCAACGGCCCGGCGGTGGCCGTGCGCCCGATCACGGCCTTCAGCGTTCCCTCGACTGCGACGCCCAGTCCGACTCCCCCGGTCACCAGAACCACCGGCAGCACCGACCGCGCCCGCACGGAGAGCAGGGTGCCGAACACCAGCGCGGGGATGAGAACGTGAATCGGCCGGCCGATGTAGCCGAAGATGCCATCTGCCTTCAGTTCCCGGCGACGGGTCCGATGGGCGTCGAACCAGTCCGCCACAGAGGTGTCGAGACTCTGCATCGCCGGGGAGTTGATCCCCAGCGCCAGGGCCGCCAACAGGGTGAACAACCCCGCGGCCAGCAGAATCAAGCCGACGCGCCCGCGCCTGAACAGCGCGGCCGCGAAGAGGATCGTCGCCAGGAAGATGAGGGCGGTCACTGTGGTGTCGATAGTCGACCATTGTGACGCATCTGCCTTGCTGCCGCTGTCCGCTACCAATCAGAGACCACATCGAACCCGTATCGCGCCCTGGCCCGGCTAGCCTCGGCGACCATGCGTCTTGAGTCCCGATGGCTGCGTTTGGCCACTGTCGCCACCGCCATCGCCACTCTGGGCCCGACACCGGTCGCCGCCGCCGAACCGGACCAGCCCGCCGCCCTGGCACCGCCGAACGGTCCCGCGCAGGCCTGGCTGGTGGCCGACACGGTCAGCGGTCGCATTCTGGGCGGCAAGGATCCCTACGGACAGCATGCCCCGGCCAGCACCATCAAGGCACTGCTGGCGATGGTGGTCCTCGACCAGATCAACCCTGCGGCAGCCGTCCGGGCGACGCCGTCCAGCACCGACGTCGAATGCTCCTGTGTCGGATTGGTGCCCGGGGCGGTCTACACCACCCGGCAACTGCTCGACGCGCTGCTGATGGTGTCCGGCAATGATGCCGCCAACCTGCTTGGCGAGATGCTCGGCGGCCCACAGGTGGCCGTCCAGAAGATGAACCTCAAGGCGGCCCAGGTCGGTGCCCGGGCCACCCGGGCGGGCTCGCCATCCGGTCTGGACGGACCCGGCTGGGAGTCGGTCACCACTCCCTACGACCTGGCGATGATCTACCGCGCGGCACTGAACTACCCGCTGTTCGCCCAGATCATCCATCAGTCCACCGCGGCGTTCCCCGACGGTGCCGGCGGGGTCAAGCAGATCGCCAGCCACGACCACCTGCTGCCGAGCTACCCGGGCTTCATCGGCGGCAAGACCGGCTACACCAACCTCGCCCAGGAGACCTACGTCGCCATGGCCCAGCGCGACGGCAAGCGATTGATCGCCGTGATGATGTACGGCAGCGATGACCTGTGGGATGAGGGCAAAGCTTTGCTGGACTGGGGTTTCAGCCAGCAGTAACGGGGGCGAGTGAACCGACCCGACAACTCATTCGGCACCGGCACAACACTGGCGGTCGATGGCGGGTGGCTGGCGCAATAGCGCAATAGTCAGTAGACCCTGCCCCGCAGGATCACCCGGGCGGGGCGGGACAGTACCTGCGGCCCGCTGCGCGGATCCTCACTGAAGCACAAGAGATCCGCCGGAGCGCCGTCGACGAGTGCGGCACGGCCCAACCACTCTCGGGCATCCCAGCACGCCGCACCGAGGGCCTCGGTGGCGGTCATACCGATGCCCTTGAGTGCCTCGACCTCGTCGCCGATGCGGCCGTGGGCGATCGACGCCCCGGCGTCGCTGCCGGCGAAGATACGCACCCCAGCCTCTCGGGCGGCACTGATACGGCCACCACTGCGGGCATAGAGGTCACGCATATGCGCCGCGTAAACGGGATATTTGCCTGCGGCAGCGGCGAATCCGGGAAAACTCTCGACATTGATCAGCGTCGGGACAAGGGCCGTACCGTGCTCGGCCATCAACGCAGCGGTGTCCTCGGTGAGGCCGGTGCCATGCTCGATGCAGTCGATGCCGGCCTTGATCAGTCCCGGCAGGGAATCCTCGCAGAAAGCGTGGGCTGTCACCCGGGCCCCTTCGGCGTGCGCGGCCGCGACGGCGGCGACCAACACTTCGTCGGACCACAGAGGGGTCAGGTCGCCGGCGGTGCGGTCGATCCAGTCACCGACGAGTTTCACCCACCCGTCACCGCGGCGCGCCTGATCGGCTACTGCATCAGGCAGTTGCCACTCGTCTTCGAGTTCGAGCGCGAAGCCGGGCGAATACCGCTTCGGCCGGGCTAAATGCCTTCCTGCCCTGATGATCTGGGGCAGATCGTGGTGATCGTCGAGACTGCGGGTATCAACCGGCGAGCCGCAGTCGCGCAACAGCAGAGCGCCGGCATCCCGGTCGGTCTTCGCTTGGACGATCGCCTCGTCAAGATCGACGACACCGTGTCGGCCGATACCCACGTGGCAGTGTGCATCAACGAGTCCGGGGATGATCCAGCCGCCGTCGAAAATCGTCTGAGCAGCAGTAACGGGCTCGCTGCGCAGTATCCCGTCGGCAATCCACCATTCGACAGGCTCGCCGTCGGGCAGGCCGCGGCCGCGAACGTGCAACGGCCGCCCGGTCACGCTAAAACTTGCCGGGGAACTTCAGCTTCGACAGGTCGAAGTCCGCCAGACCCGGTGGCAGTTCGTTGAGACCCTCGGGCATCTGCGACAGGTCGGGGAAACCGTCCGGCATTCCAGGCATTCCGGCACCGAGCAGCGGATTGCGCGCCTTCGGCGGTGTCGGGCCGCGGCCTCGCTTGCCCTTCTTGTTGCTCTTGGCGGTCCGCTTGGATGACCGGCGGGCGAACGGCATGCCCATCGCTCCGGCCATCTGCGACATCATCTTTCGGGCTTCGAAGAAGCGGTCGACGAGGTTGTTGACCTCCGAGACGCTCACCCCGGATCCGTTGGCGATCCGCAGCCGACGGGAGGCGTTGATGATCTTCGGATCGGCCCGTTCCGCGGGCGTCATGCCCCGGATGATGGCCTGGATGCGGTCGAGGTGGCTGTCGTCGACGGCGGCCAGCGCGTCCTTCATCTGCCCCGCGCCGGGCAGCATGCCCAGGAGGTTGCCGATCGGGCCCATCTTGCGGATGGCCAGCATCTGCTCGAGGAAGTCCTCCAGGGTGAGCTCCCCGGAGCCGATCTTGGCGGCGGCCTCCTCCGCCTTCTTGGCGTCGAAGACCTGCTCGGCCTGCTCGATGAGCGACAGCAGGTCACCCATGCCGAGGATCCGGCTGGCCATCCGGTCGGGGTGGAAGACGTCGAAGTCGTCCAGCTTCTCACCTGTGGAAGCGAAAAGAATTGGTACGCCGGTGATTTCACGCACCGAGAGGGCAGCGCCGCCGCGGGCGTCACCATCGAGTTTGGTCAGGACGACGCCGGTGAAGCCGACGCCCGCACCAAAGGCCTCGGCGGTGGCTACCGCGTCCTGGCCGATCATCGCGTCGAGGACGAAGAGTGTCTCGTCGGGCTGCACGGCGTCGCGGATCGCAGCGGCCTGTGCCATCAGGACGTCGTCGATACCCAGTCGGCCGGCGGTGTCGACGATCACGACGTCGAAGAGTTTGGCCTGGGCCTCTGCCAATCCGGCCGCGGCGACGGCGACCGGGTCTCCGGGTCCGGCGCCCTCGGTCTCGGCGGAACTGGCGGCGGTGCCGGGATGCGGGGCGAACACGCTGACCCCGGCCCGTTCGCCGACGATCTTGAGCTGGGTGACCGCGCCAGGACGCTGCAGGTCGCAGGCCACCAGCAGCGGGGTGTGGCCCTGGTCGCGCAGCCACTTGGCCAGCTTGCCGGCCAGGGTGGTCTTACCAGCGCCCTGCAGGCCTGCCAGCATGATGACCGTCGGCGGGTTCTTGGCGAAACGCAGCTGGCGGGTCTCGCCGCCGAGGATGCCGACCAGTTCCTCGTTGACGATCTTGACGACCTGCTGAGCGGGGTTCAGCGCGCCGGAGACCTCAGCGCCCTTGGCCCGTTCCTTGATCCGGTTGATGAAGGACCGGACGACGGGCAGTGAGACGTCGGCCTCGAGCAGCGCCAGGCGGATCTCGCGGGCGGTGGCGTCGATGTCGGCGTCGGTCAGCCGGCCCTTGCCGCGCAAACCGGAGAGCGCACTGGTCAACCGGTCGGAAAGCGATTCAAACACGGGGCAAGCCTAGCGGTTGAGCTGGTTCCGGCGGCAAGACCGCGGCCGAATAACACCGCGTCAGGTGCCGGTCCAGCCACCCCGCGACCTGAGCGATGCCCGACCTGCGGCTCACCAAGTCGTTATGCCCCAGTTCCACGACCTCTGTGTCGATGATGTCGGCCGACGTCGAGAACAGCGCCCCAGGGGATCCCTGTTCGATGACGGGTTCCCGCGACCTGACACACGCGACAGGTCCGTGCGGCAGCCGGATCGAACCATCCAGGTAGGCAGCCACCAACCTGCGTGCGACCGTGTCGATGTCAGCCTCCAGCCGCTTGGCCGCTGTAGATCCGCTGAAGTCGAGGGCGCGTTTGAGGGCCCGGACAGCAGGACGTACCGCGTCCTTGATCCTGGCGACCGGCCGCCGTCTCAGACGTGCGGAATCAAGCGGCTTCGGATCGAGCAGCAGTAGACGGTCCACGGCGACACGGATGCCGCGGCCAGCGCAGCCACCGACGTCGACCAGACTCACCGCAAGAACCTCACAGGGTCCGTTCACCGCCGCGGCCAGACGCGCGTACGTCCAGGTATCGCCGCCAAGCCCGGGGATCACGACACAGACCGGGCCGCAACCATCGGCTCGCAATTTCACGACGGACTCCCGTCCGCGACCGCGGCCCGGCTCAAGCTCCGCTACCAGCGCGGAGATCGTTTGCAGGGCCGCGAATCTGTCCACGGAAATTCGGACGCCGAACTCGGAGAACAGCATCCGACAGAATTCGACTGCCGCAACGGAATCGCCGCCGAGGTCGATGAATCGGTCCAGTCTGCCGGGCCGGTCGATGTCGAGCAAGGTCTGCCACGCGTCGGCGACCCACGCCTCTGCCATTCCCGCGGGTGGACCACCTGACCCGAGCCGCACGTCCGAGTCTGTCGGGCAGCTGATGTGGCGCAATTCGCCCTTGAGAACCTTGCCACTCGCATTGCGGGGCAGACTTTCGACGAAGCACACCGAACGCGGCACCTTGAAGTCCGCCAGATGAGCTCGGGCGTACGCCTTTACGGCGTCCTGGTCGAGGCGCGCATTGTGGTGCCTGACGAGAAATGCCCGCCCAACCTCACCCATCCGCGCGTGGGCACGCCCACCACGGCGATTTCGGGGTCGAAAGCCGATTCAGGGATCAGGGTGGGGCACAGACGCCCTACGGAGCCGGCGAGAACTCCGTCCCCCGTACCTACCGTCCCGGTTCCGGAGCAGGGTTCCCCGGCCCCGGCGCCGGCAGCACGGCATACAGATCCCGCTCCAGCGCGTCGCAGGCGACGGCGGAGGCAGGACTCGAGATGGCGAAGACGTCGATCACCGACGATCCCCGCGTGGTGATCTTCGCCCACTCGATATCGACACCGGCTCGCTCGAAGACCCCCGTAAGCATGGCGAGCAGACCAGGGCGGTCAGCGGCACGGACCTCCACCACCTGTCGGCCCGGCTGACTGCTCGAGTGCCAGAGGATCCGTGGCGGGGCCGGGGCCGCGGCGGGCACGGCGAGGCCGGGATCCCCGGCCCGGCCGGTGCCGTAGCGCACGGCCTCCCGGTCGCGCTTCTCCAGGGCGCCGACGACGTCGAGTTCGCCGTTCAGGGCGAGGATGAACTGCTGGCGCAGCAGCTCCGCCGCCGGCGGTTCCCCGAAGTGCGGGGTGACCACGAAGGTGTTGATGGCCAGACCCTCTGCACTGTTGACCGCGGCCGAGTGGACGCTCAAAGCGTTGAGCGCCAGCACACCGGCTGCTTTGGACAGCAGACCGCGCCGGTCCGGAGCGGTGAGCGTGAGGTCGTAGGTGTGCGGGCACTCCCCCGGTGACATCTCTACATGAACGGCGCGGTCACTGGCCAGCGAGAGCCCCTTGGCGGCAATCGGTTCCGGCTCGATCTTCGGCTCTCCCGCCATGACCGCACGGCAGCGGCGAACCAGGTCGCCGATCAGCGTGGCCTTCCAGTCGCCCCAGACACCGGGGCCGGTGGCCAGCGAGTCGGCCTCGACCAGCGCGTACAGCAGTTCCAGCAGCACCGGGTCGTGGTCCAGTGCGTCGGCGACGTCCTCGATGGTCGTCGGGTCCTGGAGGTCCTTACGGGTGGCGGTGGACGCCAACAGCAGGTGGTGTCGCACCATCGCCGACAGCGTGCGGATGTCCGACGGCCACAGTCCCAGCCGTTCGCCGACGCGGGCGGCCAATTCGGCCCCCAGGACGCTGTGGTCCGCCCCGCGCCCCTTCCCGATGTCGTGCAGCAGCGCCCCCAGCACCAGCAGATCCGGACGGGAGACGCGGGTGGTGAACGCGCTTGCCCGCGAGACGGTTTCCACCAGATGGCGATCCACGGTCCAGGTGTGTACCGGGTCGCGGGGCGGCAGGTCGCGCACCGCACCCCACTCCGGGAAGAGCCGGCCCCACAGACCGGTCCGGTCCAGTGCCTCGATAACGGTGACGGCCATGGGCCCGGCCGACAGGAGCACCAACAGATCCTCGACGGCGTCACGCGGCCAGGGTGTGCGCATTTCCGGAGCGGTGTCGGCCAACCGGTTCAATGTCGACGCCGCGATCGGGATCCCGGTGGTGGCCGAGGCGGCCGCGACACGCAGGATCAGGCCCGGATCACGTTGCGGCCGGGCGTCGCGAGCCAGAATCACCTCGCCCGCGTACTCGACCACGCCTTCGTCCAGCGGTCTGCGCACCGGACGCCGCAACACCGAAAGACCGCGCCGCGGAAGGGCATTGGCTGCGGTGCGCAGCCCTGCGTCGACGTAGTAGCTGACCGTTCGGGCGGCGTCTGAAAGCACCCGGGCCAGATCGAACCTGTCCCCGATGCGCAGCGCCGCACCCACCTCGTCGGCGTACTGCGCCATCAGCAGATCGCGGCCCCGCCCGGATACCCGATGCAGTTCGGTGCGAACATTCAGCAGCGCAAGGTGGGCGCTGCCCAGTGAGCCCGCCGGGGCGTCCGGAGCCAGGTTCGGGTAGCCGTCGGCCAGCTGGGCGATGGCCAGGGCACTGAGCAATTGGACGTCGCGGAGACCGCCCATACCGGACTTGAGATCGGGCTCGGCCCGGTGGGCGATCTGACCGCTGCGCTGCCAGCGGGCCCGGCTGTACTCGGCGAGTTCGTCGAAACGCCCAGCGATTCCGGCACGCCACTGCCGACGCGCGCCGGAGATCAGCGAGGAGGACAGCTGTTCGTCACCGGCGATGTGCCGGGCTTCCAGCAACCCCAGCGCCGCCGACAGCTCGGTGCCGGCGACCTGCAATGCCTCCGACACCGTGCGAACACTGTGGTCGAGTCGAATGTTGGCGTCCCACAACGGGTACCACAGCTTCTCGGCGACATCGGTCACCACCTCGGCGGGCATGGCGTCGTGGACCAGAATCAGGTCGAGATCCGAGTAGGGAATCAGCTCCCGACGGCCCAGTCCGCCGACGGCCACCAGAGCGAACCCGCTGTTGGCGGTGATCCCTAATTCGGCGGCCTTGGTGTTCAGCCAGAGTTCGTGGAGGTCCAGCAGCGCCTCGCGCAGCGCGGCTGCGTCGAGGCGGTGCTGGCCTCCGTTGAGCAGTTGCCGACAAGCGGCCGTGAGGTCAGTGGCGGGATGCGACGATCCCGCCACTGAAACCCCCGGCCGGCCGGCGGTGGAGTCGGTTGTCCGCTTCGTCATTTTCATGTCGCGTCCTTTACTGCCGTCCCCGACTCCGATGTGCTTGCTACAGCGCGTCGGTTCCGCGCTCGCCTGTGCGAACCCGGACGATGGTGTCCACCGGGCTCACCCAGACCTTGCCGTCGCCGATCTTTCCGGTGCGTGCCGCGGCCACGATGGTGTCGACCACCCTGTCCACGGCGGCGTCGTCGACGACGACCTCAACTCGCACCTTGGGCACGAAGTCGACGGCGTACTCCGCGCCTCGGTAGACCTCGGTGTGCCCCTTCTGCCGCCCGTATCCCTGGACCTCGCTGACCGTCATACCCAGGACGCCCATCTCTTCCAGGCCGGTCTTGACGTCTTCCAGCGTGAACGGCTTGACGATCGCCGTGATCAGCTTCATATTCCTCATACCTCCGCGCCGTGACGAGTGAACACCGAACCGCCGCCGGCCACCGCGAAGTCGTACGCGCTTTCGGCGTGTTCGGCTTCGTCGATGCCCGCCGCCTCAGCCTCGCGGTCAAGCCGCAGTCCGATGGTGAATTTGACGAGCAAGGCCAAGATAGCGGTGACAACCGCTGAGTACCCCAGAACCGCGAAGGCGCCGATGGCCTGTCGCTGCAATTGGTCGAAACCGCCACCGTAGAAGAGGCCGGCGACAGCTGCGGGAGCCTCGGGAGCCGCGACCAGACCGACCATCAAGGTGCCGATCAGTCCGCCCACGAGGTGCACGCCGACGACGTCGAGCGAATCGTCGAAACCGAACTTGAACTTCAGCCCGACAGCCAACGCGCACAAGATGCCCGCGGTGGTGCCGATCGCCAGCGCACCAAGGACATTCACCGACGAGCAGGACGGGGTGATCGCGACCAGTCCGGCCACCACACCCGATGCGGCACCCAGCGAGGTTGCATGCCCGTCCCGGATCCGCTCGGTGAGCAGCCAGCCCAGCATCGCCGCCGCGGTGGCGACCGTGGTGGTGACGAACGTGGTTCCCGCGATGCCGTTGGAGCCCACCGCCGAGCCGGCGTTGAACCCGTACCAGCCGAACCACAGCAGACCCGCGCCCAGCATCACGAACGGAAGGTTGTGCGGTCGCATCGGAGTTCCCGGCCAACCCGAACGCTTGCCGAGGATGATGGCGAGCACCAGGCCCGCGATACCGGCGTTGATGTGCACCGCGGTCCCACCGGCGAAGTCGATGGCTTTGAGTTTGGTGGCGATCCAGCCCCCGTGCTCGCCGGTGACCCCGTCGAACGCGAAGACCCAGTGCGCCACCGGGAAGTACACGAACGTGGCCCACAGGCCCGCGAACACAAGCCAGCCACCGAACTTCAGGCGGTCGGCGACCGCGCCGGAGATCAGCGCGACCGTGATAATCGCGAACATCAACTGGAACGCCACGAACACCGTCTGCGGGATCGTGCCGGCCAGCGGAATACCGACCGCCGCAACCGCCTCGATGCCGGCTTTCGGATCGGCGATCACCTCCACGACGGGGTTGCCCCCGATCAGTCCTTTCAGCCCGAAGTACTGGCTCGGGTCGCCGAGGAAACCGAACTTGTCATTGCCAAAGGCCACCGAGTAGCCATACAACACCCAGAGCACCGTGACCACGCCCATGGCGCTGATGCTCATCATGATCATGTTGAGCACGCCCTTGGCGCGCACCATGCCGCCATAGAAAAACGCCAGACCCGGGGTCATCAGCAGCACGAGCGCGGCACTTGCGAGCATCCACGCTGTATCACCGGTGTCCGGTGCCCCTAGAACCGGGAATCCATCCACTCGTCATTTCCTCCTTTGAACCGCCTGTGATGGCGGCTTGAGGACAGACAATGCTCAGTGGTTGTATCGGCGGGGATGCCTTGGTGTTTCGCTCCCGTGAACGGATTCCGAAGTTAGGTTTCGTCGGTGTTAACCGAGCAGTGCGTCGACGAACGCGGCCGGCTCGAACGGGGCGAGATCGTCGGGCCCCTCCCCGAGGCCGACCAGCTTGACCGGCACGCCCAGTTCCTGCTGGACCCGGAACACGATCCCGCCCTTGGCCGTTCCGTCGAGCTTGGTCAGCACCACCCCGGTGATGCTGACCACGTCGGCGAACACCCGCGCCTGCATCAGACCGTTCTGGCCGATGGTGGCATCGAGCACCAGCAGCACCTCGTCGACCGTGGCGCGCTTCTCGACGACGCGCTTGACCTTGCCGAGCTCGTCCATCAGACCGGTTTTGGTGTGCAGCCGGCCCGCTGTGTCGATGACGACGACGTCGGCACCGCAGGCGATTCCCTCGTCGACGGCGTCGAAGGCGACCGACGCGGGATCAGCCCCCTCCGGGCCGCGCACCACCTCGGCACCCACCCGCGACCCCCAGCTCTGCAGCTGGTCGGCAGCAGCCGCGCGGAAGGTGTCGGCGGCACCGAGCACAACCCGGCGTCCGTCGGCGACCAGGACCCGCGCCAGCTTTCCGACCGTCGTGGTCTTGCCGGTGCCGTTGACGCCGACCACCAACAGCACCGAGGGCTTGTCGGCGTGCGGCAGCGCCCGGATGGAGCGGTCGAACTGCGGGTTCAGTTCGGCAATGAGGACCTGGCGCAGCACCGCGCGGGCCTGGGCCTCGTTTCGCACGCTGCCGGCGGCCATCGCCGACCGCAGGTGCTCGACCACCGACGCGGTGGTCGTCGGCCCCAGGTCGGACACCAGCAGGGTGTCCTCGACCTCCTCCCACGAATCCTCGTCGAGATCACCGCCACCGAGAAGGCCGAGCATGCTGCGACCAAAGGCGTTCTGGGACTTGGAAAGTCGGCCACGAAGCCGTTCCAGTCTGCCAGCGGTGGGCGCAATGGAACCGATGTCGGGCGCCGTCGGGACGACGACGACGTCCGGGGCCGGCGGTGCGGAGATGGTCGACGCGATGTCGGGTGCGCTCGACCGCGCCTGCTCCAGGTCTCTGTCCAGTGCCTCGAGTTCGGCTTCGAAGACGGGATCGTCATAGGAGATCACCGGGCCCTCGTCGACCGGCGGCTCTGGCAGTCGCACTTCTGCAGCGCTGACGTCCAGTCGTGGCGGCGGAGCCACCGTCGCAGGCCCTGACGCCTGCGTGAAGCTGATCCCCGAGGACGCGGTGTAGCCGCCGGAACGATCCACGGGTTTGGGAGCCTCGAGGGCGACCTCTTCCGGAGCACGGCGCAGACTGACCTGATTGCGCCGATAGCGCAGCGACCCGACAATCAGAGCAGTGATGACGAGGACAGCTATGACCGCGACGGCGATCCACAAACCCTGTGACACCTCGCCATTGTTCCAGGTGATGGACCGGGGAATCGCATGAACACCGACAGCCGGTCCAAGTCCGACGGGCTTGCCGGCCGAAAACTACGCCACATCGACGCCTGCCTGACCGGTCCGGTCGAGTACGTCGGGGTGACAACCGGCTTCGAATGGTTCGACCTGCCCTACAACGCGCTGACCCAGACCCACCTGGCGGCGATCGATCTGGGCACCCGTTTCCTGGAAGTCCCGTTGCGTGCTCCGGTGCTGATCGGGGCCATGACGGGCGGGGCTGAACTGGCCCGCACCATCAACCGCAACCTCGCGACCGCCGCGCAGGAGTTGGGCGTGGGCATGATGCTGGGCTCTCAGCGCATCATGCTCGGCGACAGCCCGACGGCCGCGGCCGCGGCGGCCAGTTTCGAAGTGCGTGATCTCGCTCCCGACGTGCTGCTGATCGGCAACATCGGCCTGGCTCAGGTCTCAGAGGCGGCCACCGCACACGTGGCGGCCGCTCTGGAGAAGGTCGGTGCCAACGCACTGGCAGTGCACATCAATCCGCTGCAGGAGGCGATGCAAATCGGCGGGGACACCGACTTCACCGGATCGCTGGAGCGACTGGGCAGGCTGGCCGCCGACCTCGATTACCCGGTCATGGTCAAGGAGGTCGGCCACGGCATCGGCGCTGCAGCGGCCCAACGGCTGCTTGGCCTGCCCATCGCGGCCGTCGACGTCGCGGGTGCCGGCGGGACGTCCTGGGCCCGGGTGGAGCAGGTGGTCCGGTACGGCGAGGTGCGGTACCCCGCCGTCGCCGACTGGGGTATCCCTACCGCCCAGGCTCTGATGGAAGTGCGGCGGACGCTGCCCGGAATGCCGGTGATGGCCTCCGGCGGGGTACGTACAGGGATGGATGCCGCCAAGGCCCTGGCCATCGGCGCCGACGTGGTCGCGATGGCACGCCCCTTGCTGGCCCCGGCGATCGAATCCTCGTCGGCCGTCGTCGACGTGCTGGGTCCGTTCATCGAGGAGTTACGGGTGTGTCTGCACGGTTGCGGCGCGCCGGACCTGGAGCGTCTGCGCCGAATCGGCGTCAACGGCTGATCCGAACCGACGATCGACGTTCCGTTCTACATTCCGGAAAACCCGCCCGGTGCGGGAACACAGTCCCGACTGTGGTTCCCCAGCTATCCCACCGGCTCGACCTGGAACATCACCGTCGCGTGCCC
>CAIOYU010000679.1 GCA_903862565.1 uncultured Actinomycetes bacterium
CTACCAGATAGATGCAGGTCCGGAGGGTGGGGCGATCGAGAGCACGGAAGGTCGAGAGCACCTGGTGGTTGACCGCCCACATTCCGGCCAGTACGAGGAAGCTGATCACGAAGGACAGCAGTTGGTCGCCCAGGCCATTGCCCAGAAGAGTGTGCAGGCTCTCCCATTCCGCGGGCGGAGGAACCTCGAGGGCAGTCACCAACAATGTCAGGGCGAATCCGAAGATCGCGTCCATCAGGTTCATGGCTCGGGCGAATTCCACGGTGTCCCGATCGAATACCCAACGATGTGAGGCCACGCCGAAAGATACCGCTTCCGCCGTGCCGGGACCACGTCTTCGTCGTCACGGGGGCATCGTCGGGCATCGGGCTCTCGACCGCAGAGGTACCGGCTGCCTTGCCGGGGTTGACACCGCACCGTAAGTCCGGGTTCGTCGGTCCCTAGCGCTGTGGCCGTCCCAGGCGATGGGGCATCAGTGCATTCGGCGGTATGGCGCCGAACCTGCCGGCCTGGTAATCCTCCATTGCCTGGATCACTTCCGATTTCGAGTTCATGACGAACGGCCCGTACTGGAAGACCGGCTCCCGAATCGGCCTGCCGCCCAGCAGTAGAACCTCCATTGCAGGGTGGCGTGTGTCCTGCGTCGCGTCGGCCGCGACGCTGATGCGGTCACCCGGACCGAGCACCGCGAGCTGGCCCTGGTGGATGGCATGACCGACCGGGCCCACGGCACCGCGGCCGGCGAGCACGTAGACCAGCGCGTTGTAATCGCGCTGCCAGGGGAGGTTGAGGTGCGCCCCGGGCTCAATAGTGGCGTGCGCCAGGGTGATCGGGGTGCGGGTCGAACCCGGACCGCCCCGGCCGTCGACCTCGCCGGCGATGACGCGCAGCAGAGCACCTCCGTCCGGCGAGGACAGCAGGGTCACCGCGCTTGCCTCGATGGCCTGGTAGGCCGGTGCAGCGAACTTCTCGCTGCGCGGCAGGTTCACCCACAACTGGATCCCGTGGAACACCCCACCGCTTTCAACGAGTTCGGCTGGCGGGGTTTCGATGTGCAGGATCCCCGCCCCTGCCGTCATCCACTGGGTGGCGCCGTCGGTGATCAGGCCACCGCCGCCGTGCGAATCCTGATGCGCGAAGCGCCCGTCGATCATGTAGGTCACCGTTTCGAACCCGCGGTGCGGATGCCAGTCGGTTCCCCGGGGCTGACCGGGCTCGTATTCCACCTCCCCCATCTGGTCCATATGGACGAAGGGGTCGAGGTCGGCGGCACGCACCCCGGCGAACGCCCGGACGACCGGGAAGCCTTCGCCCTCGACACCGCGCGGCCCGGTCGTGATCGACCGCACCGGCCGTTCGGTGTCGGCGGGCGCGGGGCCGCCCACGCGCGGGAGCGTCAACGTATCTGCAGTTATCGCTGGCATGTCACCAGTTCCTTTCCATCCCTGTGAGGGTTCCACGCCACCCTTTTGGTGATGTGTCATCTACTTTCCCTCCAACATTGGTGACGTGTCAACTATTCCCGTAGGATTCCCGGCATGGCCGACGACTCCCCGTGGCTTTCCGCCGAGGCTCAGCTCCTGTGGCGGCGGTGGCTGCGGCTCAACGCCGAACTGCCCGGGGTTCTGCACCGGGAACTACAAGCCGACGCCGGCCTGTCCCTGTCCGACTTCGAGGTCCTGGTCACGCTCACCGAGACTCCGGACGGACGGGTGCGTGTCACGGACCTGGCACGCGAACTGAAATGGGAGCGCAGCCGGGTGTCTCACCACGTCACGCGGATGGAGCGTCGCGGGTTGGTGGAACGGACCGAGTGCCGCGACGACGGCCGCGGAGCCTGGGTCGAGCTCACCAAGCAAGGGCGCGCAGCCATCGAACGCGCCGCCCCGGGCCACGCAGCGACTGTCCGCCGGCTGATCTTCGACAATCTCACGCCCGAGGAAATCGA
>CAIOYU010000680.1 GCA_903862565.1 uncultured Actinomycetes bacterium
CCGTCATGGCCGGACTCGATCTTGAGCTCGACGAACGAAGCGGGGCGCACGACCTAACGCGCGACGAGCGCGGCCCGCGGCTCGGCGAGTAGCTGCAAGCGGCCAGCCCCGGTGACGCTTCGGCGCAGCCCGCGATACCCTGCCTGTCGCGGCGAGATAGCTCAGCTGGTAGAGCACACGACTGAAAATCGTGGTGTCCCGGGTTCGAGTCCCGGTCTCGCCATCAGGGACAGACGACAGAAATCAAACTCTTCCGGCAAAGGCTGCTGGCAATACCTGACGCACCGGCCACCGGGCTGTTATAAAGTACGCCAAATGCTGAGCCTTACGAGAGTTCGTCCCGTCCTAGTGATCCTGTCCTCTGTGGCGCTTGCCATAGGCGCGGCAGCATCGCCTGCCCTGGCCGGCAGCTTCAAGCGCACCGGTGACCTGAAGGTCCCGCGGGCCGAACCGATGGTCGTCAAGCTCGCCAACGGGAAGGTGCTGGTCGCCGGCGGTGCGACGACAGGAAACATCCCTACTCGTACCGCCGAGATCTACGACCCAGCCACGGGGACCTTCACGCTCACCGGGTCGATGGCCACCGCGCGCAGACTCGGTGCTGCGGTTCTGCTGCCCAGCGGCAATGTCCTGGTGGTAGGAGGCACAGACTCCGGCCCGACCGCCGAACTCTTCAACCCCGCTGACGGAACGTTCCGTGATGTCTCCAGCCCAATGAGCGGATGGCGCGTTTGGCCCCTAGCGACCCTGCTGGACAACGGCAAGGTCCTCGTGAGCCACGGATGCTGCGGCGACTCCAATGGTGCGGACCTCTACGACCCCGCCAGCGGCGCTACCGGCACCTTCACCGCCACCGCGGGGCAGCCCAGCCAGAGCTTCTCAAACTCGGCCGGCACAGCCACCAAACTTGCCAACGGCAAGGTGCTGCTAGCCGGCGACTGGGCAGGTAACCCAGCCGGCCACGACGCCCAGATCTACGACCCAGCTACCGACAGTTTTTCGGTGACGACGGGGCCGATGGTCGCGTCCCGACAAGCTCCGATCGCAGTCCGCCTTTCGAGCGGGAAGGTGCTGATCGCCGGAGCGGAGGACGCGTCTAGCGCCACTGCCGAGACCTTCGACCCGGCGACCGGCCTTTTCACCGCCACCACCGGAAACATGAGTGCAGCAAGAGCCGAGGGTTACATCGCTCCGCTCCCCGACGGGCGAGTGCTGGTGGCCGGAGGAACCGATGGTTGGGCCGGTACTCCAAATGCTTCGGCTGACATCTTCGACCCGGCAACTGGAACCTTCACGCCAACCGCATCAATGGCCGTTGCCCGGCGCCAGCTTGGCGTCGTCAACCCGCCGGTTATCTCCGGCGGGCGCGTACTTTTCGCCGGTGGCGCCACCGCCCCAGAGACTGGTCCACTGCTCAGCGGCCCGACTACGATCTCCGAGCTCTATA
Source organism: uncultured Actinomycetes bacterium (assembly GCA_903862565.1). Taxonomy (GTDB): domain Bacteria; phylum Actinomycetota; class Actinomycetes; order Mycobacteriales; family Mycobacteriaceae; genus Mycobacterium. Next base: position 1,448 of record CAIOYU010000680.1, read on the forward strand.
TCCCAGACCCGCCGACGCCGAGCAACACATTCACGCTCAGCCAAAGCCGGGCGTCGAGCTCGACGCTCAGCACCGTCATCAATGTTAAAGGGCCTGGCGTTGCCACCCAGCGCGGCAGCTTCAATCGCGCTCGTAGCGCACAGAAGCTGACAGCCTGCACCACCTCAAGGAAGATCACGGAGGCCGGCGACTACAGACTGATCTGCAAGCTGACTACAGCGATCCGCTCGGCCCGTCGCCGCGGAGCAGTCAGCGTCTCGCTCACAACGACCTTCAAGCCCACCGGTGGCACGGCACGCACGGTAAAACGGACCGTGAAGCTGGCGAAAACCCGCTGAGAAACGCTCAGCGGTCCATCCACTTGCCGCGGTCCAAGGCGCGCAGCACGTAAGGAACCAGCGTGCCATTGAAGAGTGGCGTCAGGTGGCTCTTATCGGACCGCACCAGCACACCGCCGATCACTGGGAAGCAGCTCGTC
>CAIOYU010000681.1 GCA_903862565.1 uncultured Actinomycetes bacterium
CCGGCGACCACGGCGCTGCCGGCGGTGGCGATGGATCCGGCGACCGCGGCGCTGCCGGCGGTGGCGATGGATCCGGCGACCGCGGCGCTGCCGGCGGTGGCGATGGATCCGGCGACCGCGGCGCTGCCGGCGGTGGCGATCGAGCCGGCTACCGCTGCGTTACCCGCCGAGTCGGTTGTCATGTCCGTCACATCGAGGGCGGTAACAGCGGCCATCTGCCCATTTCAGCACGGTCGACCGGGGGCGAATGAGCGCTTCTGGCAAATCTCGTATTGAATGGATTCATCGCTACGGTAAGGGGACCCTGGGCGAGCCCGGTGACACGGGGTCCGGGGGCAACAGAGAAGGAGCGGCACTTGCGTGCGATTGACGCCTCGTCGCTGGGGGACGTGAGCGGGCCTTCGGCTGAGTCGCGGGTTGAGTTCGCAGTCTGGCGCGACGACGTGCGCCGGGGTGCTCTCGCTCATGTGGGTGACTTCGTGGCCACCCGTTGCCTGCCCCAGCTGGAAGGCACCGGCATCGACGTCGCCGGCGACGTGCTGATGCCGTTCGTCGATGGCGGCAAGTGCCTGCGCTCCACGTTCATGTACCTGGGCTGGCTCTGTGGCGCCGACCCCGATGATGCGGCGCTGCGCGCCTCGGCCGGCCTGGAGTTGTTGCACGCCTTCGCGCTGCTACAGGACGACGTGATGGATGACTCGGCGTTGCGCCGCGGGCGTCCGGCCGCGCATCTGCAGTTCGGCCAGTGGCACAGCGACCGCGGACTGTCCGGGTCGTCCTCCCGGTTCGGCAACTCGCTGGCCATCCTGCTTTCGGACCTGTGCCTGGTCTGGGCTGAGCAGATGATGCGCGAGAGCGGAGTGTCCCAGGCGGGGTTGACGCGGGCCTGGCCGCACTACGACGCCATGCGGGTGGAATTGGCCGTCGGGCAGTTCGCCGACGTGGCCAACGACGCCGGGGCTCAGCCCAGTCTCGACGCCGTCCTCGACGTCGCCCGCCGCAAGTCCGGCAACTACACCGTTCGGCGCCCGTTGGAGATCGGGGCCGCTATGGCCGATCGCGCCGATCTGATCGACGTGCTCGGCGGCTACGGCAGCGCGGTCGGGGAAGCGTTCCAATTGCGCGACGACATCCTCGGGGTGTTCGGCTCGCCGGCCGAGACGGGAAAGCCGGCCGGCGGCGATCTCGCCGAGCGCAAGGCCACCAGCGTGATCGTCACCGCCCACCGGATGGCCGACGACAACGCCCGCCGGCAGATGGCCGAACTGATCGATGCCGAAACCCTCGGGGAGTCCGACATCGAACGCTGGCGCACCCTCATCGTGAACACCGGCGCCGCGGACTGGATCGAGGACATGATCGCCGAACGGGTTTCCGCGGCCCTGGCCCACCTGGACGACAAGCGGATCGGCCACTGGGGGCAGGCGGCCCTGGCCGACATGGCTGCGGTCTGCACCGAGCGGATCACGTGAACGAACCCACCACAGTAAGAGGAGTCCCATGACCCGCACCGTGCCCACCGTGCCCGGATCGACCGACCATGTCGTGGTGGTGGGTGCCGGACTGTCCGGCCTGTCCGCCGCCATGCATCTGGCCGGCCGCGGACGGAAGGTCACCGTCGTCGAGCGTTACGGATTTCCGGGCGGGCGGGTTGGCCAAGCCGATATCCGCGGCTACCGGATCGACACCGGCGCAACGGTATTGACCATGCCGGACATCATCGAGGAGGCGTTCGACGCCGTCGGTGCCTCGATGAGCGACCACCTCGACCTGATGTTGCTCGATCCCGCCTACCGGGCGTCCTTCGCCGACGGCAGCACGCTGGACGTTCACACCGACGCCGCGGCGATGACAGCGGCCATCGAGGCGTTCGCCGGCCCCGACCAGGCTGCCGGCTACCAGCGGCTGCGGCAGTGGCTGACCCAGCTCTACCACCTGGAGATCGACGGCTTCATCGGCTCCAACTTCTCCTCGCCGCTGTCGATGGTCACCCCCCAGCTGGCCCGGCTGGCCGTCCTCGGCGGGTTCCGCGGCTGGGAGAAGATGGTGCGCCGCTTCATCACCGACGAGCGGGTGCAGCGCATCTTCACCTTCCAGGCGCTCTATGCCGGTGTGCCGCCGCAGCAGGCGCTGGCCGCCTACGCCGTGATCGCCTACATGGACACCGTCGCCGGGGTTTACTTCCCGCGCGGGGGCATGCGGGCGGTCCCCGAGGCACTGGCCGCCGCCGCAGCCAAGGCGGGCGTGGAGTTCCGTTACGGCACCAGCGTCACCGGGCTGGACCGCTCCGGTTCGCGGGTCACGGCCGTGCGTACCGACACTGGTGACCGAATCCCCTGTGATGCTGTGGTTCTCACCACCGAGCTGCCGCTGACCTACGAACTGCTGGGCCGCACCCCGCGCCGCTTGGTCAAGATGCGCCCTGCCCCGTCGGCGTTGGTCATGCATGTCGGGGTGCCTGCCGTCGGATCGGCGTTGGAGCACCACAACATCAGCTTCGGCGGCAAGTGGTCGCAGACCTTCGACGAGATCATCAAGCAGGGCACGCTGATGAGCGACCCGTCGCTGTTGATCACCGTGCCCACCGCGAGCGACCCGTCACTGGCCCCGGCCGGCCGGGATCTGCTCTTCGTGCTGGCGCCGTGTCCCAATCTCGAAGTGGGCAAGATCAATTGGGCCACCCAGGGGGAGGGCTACGCGCGCGAGGTGTTGGCGACGGCCGCGCAGCGGCTGATGCCCGGACTGGATCAGGATGCCGACATCCTCGAGGTGGTCACCCCCGACGACTGGGCACGCCAGGGGATGACGGCGGGAACCCCGTTCGCCTTGGCCCATACTTTCCCCCAGACCGGGCCGTTCCGGCCGGCCAACGTGGTGCGCGGCATCGACAACGCCGTGCTCGCCGGCGGGTCGACGGTTCCCGGTGTGGGAGTGCCCACGGCGCTGCTGTCGGGACGGCTGGCCGCCGATCGGATCGCC
>CAIOYU010000682.1 GCA_903862565.1 uncultured Actinomycetes bacterium
GTCGTCGACATCACCGCAGAGATGGAGGCCATCGAGCAGATCGCCCGCCGCGACGAACAGAACCGGGCCCTGGCCGATCGCCTTCGGTCGGAACTCAACAGCGCTGCCGACTACGTCAGGTCGATCCTCCCCGCGGAATTGCCCGGACCGGTGCAGGTTTCGGCGCGGTTTCTGCCGCCCCTGGAACTCGGGGGCGACTGCTACGACTACCGCTGGATCGACGGGCCGTGTGCGCGCCTGGCGTCTACGCCCGACTGGCCCGACTGGTCGCTCGACACCCTGTTGGATTACCTCAGGGCCCGAACCACCGACGGAGCCTTCGAGGACGACTGTTCACTGGTGCGCGTGGACCTGACCTGACGGAGGGGCCTGATGGACGGGCCGGAAACCAGAAACGCCCACCGCTGACGCGGTGGGCGTTTCCGACAAGCGTTGGCCTACTTGGCCCGCTCGAGAACCTCGACCAGGCGCCACCGCTTGGTGGCCGACAGCGGACGGGTCTCCATCAGCGAGACGCGGTCGCCGATGCCGGCGGTGCTGTTCTCGTCGTGCGCCTTGACCTTCTTGGTGGTCCGGATGATCTTGCCGTACTTGGGGTGCTGTGCACGCGACTCGATCTCGACCACGATGGTCTTGTCCATCTTGTCGCTGACGACATAGCCGATCGCGGTCTTGCGACGGCCGCGTGGCTTCTCGGTGGCCGGGGTGTGCTTCAAACCTTTGGTGTCAGCCATTTACGAATCCTCACCACCGGGTCCGGCAGCCAGACCCAGTTCACGTTCGCGCAGCACCGTGTAGACGCGCGCAATTTCCTGCCGCACGGTGCGAAGCCGGCGGTTGTTGGCCAGCTGCCCGGTCGCCATCTGGAAGCGCAGGTTGAACAGCTCTTCCTTGGCTTCGCGCAGCTTGTCAGTCAGTTCTGTGTCGGTCAGCTCACGCAGATCACCGGCACTGGTGCCCACTGCCATCAGAACTGCTCCTCTCGGGTCACGATGCGCGCCTTGATCGGCAACTTGTGGATCGCGCGGGTCAACGCTTCGCGCGCGATCTTCTCGTCGGGGTAGCTCAGCTCGAAGAGCACGCGGCCGGGCTTGACGTTGGCAACCCACCATTCCGGTGAGCCCTTGCCCGATCCCATGCGGGTTTCGGCCGGCTTCTTGGTCAGCGGGCGGTCCGGGAAGATGTTGATCCACACCTTGCCACCGCGCTTGATGTGCCGGTTGATGGCGATACGAGCGGACTCGATCTGCCGGTTGGTGATGTAGGCGTGCCCGAGGGCCTGGATGCCGTAATCACCGAACGTCACGGACGTGCCACCGCTGGAGATACCACGCTGCTTGGGGTGGTGCTGCTTGCGGTGCTTGACCTTGCGGGGAATCAACATGGTTTAACCCTCGGAATCCTGCGTAGTGCTGTCAGCGGCAGGCGCCTCAGCCACGGCCACGGGAGCCTCGACGGTCTCCTCTGCGGCACGGCCGGCCTCGGTGCTCGTCGCGGTGGTACCCGAAGCACCGCTGCGGCGCGGACGGGTACCGGCCGCCGGACGCTCCCGGCGCGGGCGATCAGCCGACGGCGCAGCCGCAGTGAGTTCGCGCTTGCCTCCGACGACGTCACCCTTGTAGATCCACACCTTCACACCGATACGGCCGAAGGTGGTCTTGGCCTCATACAGCCCGTAATCGATGTCGGCGCGCAGCGTGTGCAGCGGCACCCGGCCCTCGCGGTAGAACTCCGAGCGGCTCATCTCGGCGCCGCCGAGGCGGCCCGAGCACTGCACCCGGATGCCCTTGACGTTGGGCTGACGCATGGCCGACTGGATGGCCTTGCGCATCGCGCGGCGGAACGCCACGCGGTTGCTCAACTGCTCAGCCACACCCTGGGCCACCAGTTGTGCCACCGACTCGGGGTTCTTGACCTCGAGGATGTTCAGCTGCACCTGCTTCTTGGTGAGCTTCTCGAGGTCGGTCCGGATGCGGTCGGCCTCAGTGCCGCGGCGGCCGATGACGATGCCCGGACGCGCGGTGTGGATGTCGACGCGGACGCGATCCCGGGTCCGCTCGATCTCGACGTCTGCAATACCGGCCCGCTCGAGTCCGCTGGCCAGCAAACGCCGGATCGCCACGTCTTCCTTGACGTATTCGGCGTACTGCTTGTCGGCGTACCAACGGGACTTCCAGTCGGTGGTGATACCCAGCCGGAAGCCGTGGGGATTGATCTTCTGGCCCACTACTCCGAGCCTCCCTTCGCTTCGTCAGAAGCCTTTTTCTCGGGGGCAGCCTTCTTCGCCTTCTCAGCGCCGGCGGTTGCCTTCTTGGTCGGAGCCTTGGCCGGTGCCGGCCCGGTGCCGGCGGCGGCCTTGCTGCCCTGGGCGCGGCGCGAGCGGCTGCTCTCCACCGCCCGGGCACCACGTGGCGGACGGCTCTCCACGATCACGGTGATATGGGTGGTGCGCTTGCGAATCCGGTAAGCGCGGCCCTGAGCGCGCGGCCGGATCCGCTTCGCGGTCGGCCCCTCGTCGGCATAGACGGTGGCGACCACGAGGGTGCGCGGGTCGAGTCCGGCGTTGTTCTGCGCGTTGGCAGCAGCGCTGGCGATCACCTTGGCGACCGGTTCGCTGGCGGCCTGCGGAGCCCACCGAAGGATGTCGAGGGCTTCCTCCACGGACTTACCGCGGACCAGGTTGATCACCCGGCGGGCCTTACTCGCCGAGAACGGCAAGTACCGCGCAACGGCGCTGGCCGAAGGAAATTCAGTCGTTGTCGTCATGATTAACGCCGCTTCGCCTTCCGGTCGTCCTTGATATGGCCCTTGAACGTGCGCGTCGGCGCGAACTCGCCCAACTTGTGGCCGACCATCGCCTCGGTGACGAACACCGGGACGTGCTTGCGGCCGTCATGCACTGCGAAGGTGTGACCGATGAAGTCCGGGATGATGGTCGAACGACGCGACCAGGTCTTGATGACCTGCTTGCTGTTCTTCTCGTTCTGGACGTCGACCTTCTTGAGCAGATGGTCGTCGACGAACGGGCCCTTTTTCAGGCTGCGTGGCATCGCTGGCTACTCCTAGCGCTTATTCTTGCCGGTGCGCCGGCGTCGGACGATGAGCTTGTCGCTCGCCTTCTTAGGCTTGCGGGTGCGGCCTTCGGGCTTGCCCCACGGGCTGACCGGGTGCCGGCCGCCGGAAGTCTTACCCTCACCACCGCCGTGCGGGTGGTCGACGGGGTTCATGACCACGCCGCGGACGGTGGGCCGCTTGCCTTTCCACCGCATGCGACCGGCCTTGCCCCAGTTGATGTTGGCCTGCTCGGCGTTGCCCACCTCGCCGACGGTGGCGCGGCAGCGCACGTCGACGCGACGGATTTCGCCGGAAGGCATACGCAGCGACGCGTAGGTGCCTTCCTTGCCCAGCAGCTGGATGCTCGAGCCGGCCGAACGGGCCAACTTGGCGCCGCCGCCGGGCCGCAGCTCCACAGCGTGGATCAGGGTGCCGGCCGGGATGTTGCGCATCGGCAGGTTGTTGCCGGGCTTGATGTCGGCGTTCGGGCCGGACTCGATGACGTCGCCCTGCTTGAGACCCTGCGGGGCGATGATGTAGCGCTTGTCGCCGTCGAGGAAGTGCAGCAGCGCGATGTTCGCGGTGCGGTTCGGGTCGTACTCGATGTGCGCGACCTTGGCGTTGACGCCGTCCTTGTCGTTACGACGGAAGTCGATCAGCCGGTAGGCCCGCTTGTGCCCACCGCCCTTGTGCCGGGTTGTGATTCGGCCGTGCGCGTTACGACCGCCGGTCCCGTGCAGCGGACGGAGCAGTGACTTCTCCGGCGTCGAACGGGTGATCTCAGCGAAATCGGACACGCTGGCACCGCGGCGACCCGGGGTCGTCGGCTTGTACTTGCGAATTCCCATGTCTGGTTCCTCTTGGCTCTCTGGATGCGACCCGGCCTAGGCCGGTGCTCCGAAGATGTCGATCGGCTTGCTGTCGGCAGCCAGGGTCACGATGGCGCGTTTGGTGGACTTGCGCCGGCCGAATCCGTAGCGGGTGCGCTTGCGCTTGCCCTTGCGGTTGGCGGTGTTCACCGAATCCACCTTGACCGCGAAGATCTTCTCGATGGCGATCTTGATCTGCGTCTTGTTCGAGTCCGGGTGGACGATGAACGTGTAGACGTTGTCCTCGAGCAGTCCGTAGGACTTCTCGGAGATCACCGGGGCGAGAATGATGTCGCGGGGATCAGTCACGGTTGCCATCAGGCCGACACCTCCTGCGCCTTGGTGTGGTGGGCGATGTAGGCGCTGAGGGCCTCCACGCTGAACACCACGTCGTCAGCCTTGAGCACGTCATAGGCGTTGAGTTGGTCTGCCGAGATGACATGCACGCCGGGAAGATTGCGGACGCTCTTGGCACCGACCTCGTCGGCCCGTCCGATCACGATCAGCACCCGGTGCCGCTCTGTCAGCGAGCCCAGGAACGCCTTCGCGCTCTTGGTGGACGGGTTCTGGCCGGCGACCAGTTCGGACACCGCGTGAATCCGGTCGTTACGAGCCCGGTCGGTGAGCGCTCCGCGCAAGGCGGCGACGATCATCTTCTTGGGTGTCCGCTGGCTGTAGTCGCGCGGCTGGGGGCCGTGCACGGTACCGCCACCGGTGAACTGCGGCGCCCGAGTGGAACCCTGGCGAGCCCGCCCCGTGCCCTTCTGCCGGTACGGCTTCTTGCCGCCGCCGGAGACCATGGCGCGGGTCTTGGTCGCGTGGGTGCCCTGCCGCTTGGCTGCCAACTGCGCCGTCACCACCTGGTGCATGAGCGCGATGTTGGGCTCCACGTCGAATAGCTCAGCGGGCAGGTCGATGCTGCCGCTCTTCGTACCGTCGGGAGTGTGGACGTCGATCTTGAGACTCATTACTTGTCACCTCGTTTGACCGCGGTGCGAACCATCACCAGGCCGCCGGTGCGTCCGGGGATCGCACCCTTGATCAACAGCACGCCGTTAGCGGCGTCAACCTTGTGCACCACCAGGTTCTGTGTGGTGACACGTTCGTGGCCCATCCGACCCGACATCCGGGTGCCTTTGAACACTCGGCCGGGGGTGGAGCAGCCGCCGATGGAGCCGGGGCGGCGGTGGACGGCCTGAGCGCCGTGAGCGGCCCCCTGGCCACGGAAGCCGTGGCGCTTCATGGTGCCGGCGAAACCCTTGCCTTTGGAGGTTCCGGTGACGTCGACGTAATTGCCCGCCTCGAAGATCTCGGCGGTCAATTCCTGGCCCACCTCGTACTGGCCGGCCGCGGCCTCGTCATCCAGCCGCAGTTCGGCAAGGTGCCGGCGCGGGTTGACCCCGGCCGCGGCGAACTGGCCGCTGACCGGCTTGTTGACCTTCCGCGGGCTGATCTCGCCGTAGGCGAGTTGGACGGCGCTGTAGCCGTCCTTCTCAGCGGTGCGGATACGCGTCACGACGTTCGGGCCGGCCTTGACGACCGTCACCGGAACGACGCGGTTGTTCTCGTCGAAGACCTGGGTCATGCCCAGCTTCGTACCAAGGATTCCTTTGCGTGCCATGGTGTTCGCCGACCCCTACTGGATATTCACGTCGACGCTGGCCGGCAGGTCGATGCGCATCAGCGCGTCAACCGTCTTCGGCGTCGGGTCGAGGATGTCGATGAGGCGCTTGTGGGTACGCATCTCGAAGTGCTCCCGCGAGTCCTTGTACTTATGCGGGGACCGGATGACGCAGTACACGTTCTTCTCCGTGGGCAGCGGCACAGGGCCGACCACGCTGGCACCCGTACGGGTGACCGTCTCCACGATCTTGCGCGCCGAGGCGTCAATGGCCTCGTGGTCGTAGGCCTTGAGCCTGATGCGGATCTTCTGTCCCGCCACGCTTCTCCTACCTTCATTCCTGTGCTGCGCCCGCATGATCGCGGGCGCTGGCTTCCGCCGCCGCTGTTTACCTGTCCTGGTCCACCGACCCCCGCGGTCGGGTGTGTCACCCGCACGCAGCCTCGAAGAGCGAAATTGCACTCGCCTACGAGGTGGGGACCGGACGCGCCGGTGTCGGCGCTGGTCGGATGCCTTGCTCAGCAAGCCCGTGGCGAACACGAACCGGCCTCAAGGCAACCCGTCCAGTATGCCCTAGACCGCGGCACGATCCAAATCCCAGACGTGGGGCGCGAACTCTCACCCAAACCGGCGGAGCGTCTCTTTGACCCGTGCCGGTCGCAGCTAGGCTGTTAATCTGACATTTGACACCAATCATCCGCCGCAACCACGGCGGCGGTCGCTCGGCGAACCTTCCGCCATCGCCGTCTTCAAGTCCGTGAGAGGGATGCTCGAGCTTCGTGATCAACCGACTCGACAGGATTCCTGAACGGTACTCGGCCCTCATCATTTCCCCCGCCGTTGCCGCCTGCTACACCCTGTTGGGCCTCTTCTCCCTCAGCCTGGGTCAGTTGGCCGGGCTTGCCTCGCCCGTCTGGCCCGCCGCCGGCGTGGCATTCGCGGCCGCGTTGCGTTGGCGATGGCGCGCGTTGCCGGGCGTCTTCATCGGGTCGGTCAGCGCCAACGTGCTCTGGCTGACCTGGCTGGGCACGCCCGGTGGGCCAAACTGGTTCCTTGCCACAGCGATCGGCAGCGGCGCAGTCCTCGGCGCCGCCGTGGGCGCCACTCTCGTCCAACGTTTCGTCGGCCCGGTCCGGCGACTCGATACACCGCGTGCGGTGATGCTCACCCTCGCCCTCGGCGGCCTTCTTGCCACCACCATCGCTCCCAGCATCGGCGTCGCAGCCCAGCTCGCAGCGGGATTGCTCAACACCAGCGAGGCGGCGTTCGGGTGGCTGACCTGGTGGGTCGGCGACGCCATCGGCGTCATCGTCTTTGCGCCCCTGGTGCTCATGCTCCTGCCCTCACAGGCCGAATACTGGTCGGGGCGCCGCTGGAAAACTGCCATCCCGTCACTCCTGATCGCCGGGATACTGATGGCGGCCATCAATGACAACTTCGCCCACGAGCGCACCCGGGTCGATAACGCCGTGGAGCAGTTGGGCGATCAGGCCGCAGCTGACCTGGCGGGCAACATCGCTCTCCATCAGGAGGTCCTCGAAGGTCTCCGTGGCCTCGTGGATTCGTCCGAATTCGTCACAGCAGCGGAGTTCGACGACTACACCAGCAGCGCGCTTGAGCGCTTCCCCAATCTTCAGGCCCTGTCCTGGGACGTCCGGGTCAAGGAGGCCGACCTGGCCGCTTTCGAGGCACGTCAGCGCGCCCAGCCAGACTTGAAGGACTTCACAGTCACCGAGCGCGACGCCGACGGCAACCTCCAACCGGTCTCACCTCGTCCCGAGTACATCGTCGTGGCCTACATCGAGCCGATCGCGCGAAATCGCAGCGCGCTGGGCTTCGACATCTCCTCCAACCCGGCGCGGGCTGTCGCCATCAACACCGCCCGCGACACCGGCCAGCCGACGGCGACGGGCCCGATCGATCTTGTCCAGGAGTCCGGGACGCAGAAGGGCATGCTCGCCCTGCTGCCGGTCTACCAGGGCGGTTCCGATCCGGGAAACGAGGCAGCCCGGCGCGCGACACTGCGCGGGTTCGCCGTCGGCGTATACCGGCTCCGTGACCTGCTCGCAGAGACGTTCCGGGGCGCGGCCTGGGACAGCGTCGACGTCACAC
>CAIOYU010000683.1 GCA_903862565.1 uncultured Actinomycetes bacterium
ACGATCCCTCGCGCCCCAGATGCGCACATTGACTTCGGCGCGGCAACAACGACAGTGCCCGAAGGATGCCTTCAGGATGTGCTTGATCGTTGCCGGTGAATGACCGACCAGATTGAAGTGCCTCATAAGGCAATTACAGCACTGCCCACCGACAGTGGTCGAGAGGTCCAGGATCCACGGCAAGGCGCAGACGCCCCTATCCCCGGCCCCCCGAAAAGATCTCCAACGGATCCTAGTTGCGCGGCTGGCCGATAATACGGCGTGCAATGTCGCCTAATCGGCCGTCATCGCGGCCAGGAAATGTCTTCAGGAACGACGAAGTTGATTATGTGGCTACCGGTGTCGCCGTTAAGCCGGTGGATCCCCTGAAATCGCGGCAGGATCCCGGCCTCGTCGAACCGCCGCACGAACATGACTTGGGGATCGCTTGCCGTCCATTCCGTAGACAGCCACCCGACTTGTCTGCCGTTGACGTAGGCCGAGACCGCGAACTTGTTTGCATCGTTCGGCTCAAATCGGAGCGTCACCAACACCGGGCCCAATGGCATGCGTTCGATGTAGTCGGAGAAATCGGAGTCACCGGCCACGGTGAACGTCTCGTCACCGGGTACGTCAAAGATGCGGTACTCGCGGCCTGGCGTCGGTGGTGGCGCGTCGGCAATCGGCCCTGCCTCTGCGTGCAGCTTCTCAATACTCTCCCAAAACGCCATGACGCGAGGCTAGCTGAGTGAGCGCCCCCTGCCCCGGACGCCGCTTACCCCGCCGGTGGATCGCCAACGCCAACGCCGCCTCGGAGATCAGTTGCTCGTCGGGCACGGTCGCGCCGTACTCCCGCAACACCCGCTTGATCACCGCGGCCTCGTCGGCGTCGAACCGGCCGCCCAGCGCGGCGATGACGGCCTCGATATGCATATCCACCGGCCCAGTTGGGGGCGGGGTTGATAGCGCCGCAATTCATGCAACCTCTGTACGGCCCACTACGTTCGTTGGGATGGCGGCAGCGGCGGCAGGTCCTTAATGTCCGCACTTCGGTGACAGCGGATGGCCTCGAGGATCAGTGGCAGCTCCTGGTGGCACATCAGCGTGGTGTGCTGGTGGCAGCTTTTATCGTGCATGCGGGCGATCACGAACGCCCACGCCCGCAGGGCGTCAACCCCCGCATCGACGGGAAATTCTCCGGTCTCGTGCATTTCCTGCCACAGCGAACCCACGGTGGCGTCCAAGGCGCTACCGAGCCGCTCGTAGCCGTTATATCCGTAAATCCATTTCAGGACGGCGGACTCGTACTCCTCGTCCTCGGCGTCGCTTCTCAGCACTTCGCTAAAGATACAGAAAAGCCCGCCACCGAAGTGACGGGCAGTGCTACGAGATGTAGACGATCAGGATCCCGAGACGGGATTAGATCTGACTGCCGGCCGCCCGGTCACCAGCAAACATTCATCCACTGTCGCAGGACAGACGAAAAACGGTCGCTGGAGCGACTGTCTCCGGGGCGGATAAATTGCACTTCAATACGGGTTTTATGGGTTGCGGAGCTGTGTCGGATTACCGTGCAAAAAACCGTCCGTTTTAGTGGTTTAGAGCAACCGATTTCGGTACAATTGGAGGTGGAA
>CAIOYU010000684.1 GCA_903862565.1 uncultured Actinomycetes bacterium
CCTCGGGGACAGCACCTTCACCTGGACCGACAGCCCGGGCCCTGCACCGATCCGCACGTTGGACGCCCAACTCGATCTGGCGCTGCCCACCGGCGGCCGGGCCGTCGGGCGGTTGTTGGTCTCGGGCCCGCTGCGCCGGGAACCGGTGCTGGCCTCGGGCCCGCTCGGGGACCCGGTAGGACACCGGAACGGGTCCGCCGCCGATGCGGAATGCACGCACGTATGGTCACCGTTGGTCGCCGCCGGCCGCGGCACCCTCGAACTGCAGACGCCCGCCGGCGACCTGAGGGTCGACGGACGCGCCTACCACGACCGCAACAGCGCCGCCCAGCCTCTGGACCGCCTGGGCATCGAAAGCTGGTGGTGGGGCCGCCTCGCGCTGCCGGGCCGGGACCTGATCTTCTACCGTCTTGTCCCGTCGGCGCCAGGAGGCGCGACGCGCGACCTCGTCGTCGAAGTGGCCGCAGACGGTTCGTGCCGCGTCCGTGAGGACGCCGAACTCCACGTCGACCGGATGCGCCGGAACGCCTGGGGGTTGCGCTGGCCGAGCCGGGTCACCTTCACCGACCCGGATGGCCGCGCCGCTGTGGTCGAGGTCAGCGCCGTGCTGGACAACGGGCCGTTCTACCAGCGCTACCTCCTGCAGGGGGAGGTCGGCGGGCAGACGGGGTACGGCCTCGGCGAGAATCTGGTGCCCGACCGGGTCGACACCGACCTGTTGCGTCCCCTGGTCCGGATGCGGGTCCACCGGGCCGAGGGCCCGAACTCGATGTGGTTGCCGCTGTTCTCCGGCGACAGCGACGGCCGGGTTCGCCGGCTACTGGGTATGCCCGGGGAAGTGCGCGCGTGAAAGCGCCGTTCGCCCTGTTGGCCGTACCCGCTCTGATACCGCTGAGCCTGGTCGCGTTCAACGCGCTGTTCTGGACGAGGGGACGCGCCCTGCCCGACGCCGGACGGGCCGCACCCGGCGGGGTCAGTGTGCTGATCCCGGCGCGCGACGAGGTCGGGAACATCGAGCGCTGCGTGCGCGCGGTGGACGCGGCCCGCGGCCCGGTCATCGAGATCATCGTCTACGACGACGGTTCCACCGACGGCACCGGCGAGGTTCTGGAGCGTCTGTCCGCCGAACTCCCCCGGCTGACGGTTATGCGCGGCGGCGACCTGCCCGCGGGCTGGGTGGGCAAGGCTCATGCCCTGGACCGGCTCAGCGCCGCGGCCACCGGCGAGGTGCTGCTCAACATCGACGCCGACGTCGCACTGCGTCCCGACGGTGTGCTGCGGTTGCTCTCGCTGCTCGGCACCCCGGCCGAGGTGCCGGGTGGTCTCGACGCCGCGGTGGTCACCGCGGTGCCCCGCCAGCGCACCGTGGGCTTGGCCGAGCGGCTGATGATCCCGCTGCTGCACCTGTCCTACGTCGCGTGGCTGCCGATGCCCCTGATCCACCGGACCCGCGATCCCAGGGTGCTGGCGGCCAACGGTCAGTTGCTGATGGTCCGCCGTTCGGCGCTGGAGGCCGTGGGGGGCTGGGCCCGGGTGCGCACGGCACTGGTCGACGACATGGCGCTGTGCCGCGCCGTCAAGCAGAGCGGACGGCGGGTGGTCTTCGCCGACGGCGACCAGATGGCCGAGTGCCGCATGTATCCCGACGGCGCCGCGCTGTGGCGCGGCTTCGCCAAGAACTTCTACGAGGGCATCGGCGGGAGGCCGGCGGCGCTGGTCGCCGTGCTGGCCTTGCACCTACTTCTCTTCGTCGTGCCCTTTGTGGCGTTGCCGATCGCGGTGCTGCTCGGCGCCACCCGGGTGGCGGTAGCGGCCGCCGTCGGGGTCGGGGCGAACCTGGCCCTGCG
>CAIOYU010000685.1 GCA_903862565.1 uncultured Actinomycetes bacterium
CCCGGTGGACCTCTGCGCGGCGCGGAGTTCATCGCCCGATTGCCGGGCGTGATGGCGGAGGCCGAGCAATGAGTGATTCCGAATTGAGCGTGTTGATTGTTGAGGACGATTTCCGGGTCGCCGACATGCATGCCGCAATTGTCGATGCACTGCCCGGTTTCACGGTGGCCGGCACCGCCAACACTCTCGCCGCCGCACGAAAGTCCGGCCCAGTCGACCTCGCACTGGTCGATGTCTACCTGCCGGACGGATCGGGGATCGACCTCGTGCGGGAATTGCATTGCGACTCAATCATGTTGAGCGCCGCGACCGAGGCTGAGACGGTTCGCGCCGCTGTTGCGGCCGGCGCGCTGGGCTATTTGGTGAAGCCGTTCGCCCCCACCGAGTTAGCCGCCCGAATGGCCGGGTACGCCCGCTATCGCAAAATTCTGGCCGCCGGTAATCTCGGGCCCGCGGAAGTCGACGCTGCACTGGATGCGCTGCGTCCCCGTATCGCCGCACAGCAGTCACCCGTCATGGCACCGTCGCCGACCAAAGACCTTGTTTTGCAAGCGCTTGCCGGTGCCGGGGGGCCGATGTCGGCTGCCGAGGTCGCCGCCGAGATCGGAGTGTCGAGGGCGACGGCGCAGCGCTACCTGGCCGCTCTAGCAACCAACGACGAGGTCAAGATCGGGTTGCGGTACGGCAGCACCGGTCGACCCGAGCAGGAGTTCGTCGCCAAACCCAGACCTCGGGGGCTCACGTGAGGGGAGTACCCAAAGCCACGATTACGGTCCTCGTCGCGATCGTTGTCCCGCTGAGCGGTGCGGCCCCAGCCGGGGCCGCACCCAAGAACTTCTGCATTGACATCAAGGGTGTCGACACCGGGACCGTCTGCCAGATCACGCTCACCGACCCGGGCTACACGGTGGATATCAGCGTCCCGAGCAACTTTCCCGACATGAAATCGGTTGCCCAGTTCGTGGCGAAGACCCGCGACGATTTTCTCAACACCGCCAGAAGTTCCACACCGCGGACCGCGCCCTTCGCCCTGGATATCAGCGCGGCGACGTACAACTCATTCGTCCCGCCGCGTGGCCAGCTGTCGGTGATCTTGAAGGTCTATCAGAGTGTTGGTGCCGCGGGTCCGCAGACTTCCTTCAAGTCGTTCGTGTGGGACCAGGCCTACCGCAAGCTGGTCACCTTTGAGACCCTCTGGCAGCCCGCGATCGATCCGTTGCCGATCGTCTTCCCGGCGGTGCAGAGCGAGTTGCAGAAACAGACCGGCCAGCCAGTGCCCATCTCATCGGCCGCCGGCCTGGACCCGGCGAACTACCAGAACTTCGCGATCACCAATGACGGTGTGATCTTTTTCTTCAGCCAGGGTGGGTTGCTGCCCGAAGCGGCCGGCGCAACCCAGGTGCTGGTGCCTCGATCAGTGATCGGCCCACTGCTGGCCTGATCTGTTTTCAGTGGCAGTCGTCGGGCCAGGGCAGGGGATTTACGGCCAGGACCCGGGTGGAGCCGTCGACCAGCCAGCGGGCGCCGGGGTTGTCCAGGGCCGCCTGGTAGACGACCTCGGCCGGATCGGCCATCAATTCGCCGCAGGCGATCGAGCGGCGGCTGGTGCTGGGCGCGAGAAAATTTGACGGCGGTGGACCCGGCCAGCCTGCGGCGGCGAGTTCGTCCGAGCTGCGCGGTTCGAGTTCGTAGACAACCACCCGGTCCGGGGAGAAGGGCCCGCGCGCAGCCCCGGCTGCCAATGCGGATGCCTGGTCTATCACTGTGCGCAGCGCCACCCGGGCGTTGCGCTGCTCGGCGGTAACGCGGGCGTCGAATCTCTCGTCGAAGGCATACGGACGGACCTGTTCCTGACCGCCCCGTCCGTGAATCATCACCGCCGTCGACGGGAGGTCGGTCAGTCGTGGCGTGCCGAAGTCGGTGTCGGCACTGACGAGGCCACCGGCCTCGACGTCGGCCACGAACGACGCCACCGCAGCGGGGTCGATTCGTGCGACCTCATATCGGGCGGGAATCAGCTGCAGGGCCGGGGATTCCACGGCCGTCAGCACCCGGCCGTCGCCGTAGATCGCCAGCGACGGGGACGCCAGGGCCTGATACACCGCCGGCGCCATACCTCCCGAGGACATCACCATGAACACCATCTGCTCGGCTGGTAATCCCGGTGCAGGTGTCGACTCCGCATTCGGAGAACAGCTCGTCATCATCAACAAGGTAAGCACAGCGCCGATCAGGCGCCATCTGGGCTTATACGCACGTGTCACGAACACTCAGATCGGCATGCGGAAGCCGTAGTATTCGTGATCCTCGTTGTACCCGCCGTAGCCGCCGCCTACATGGTCGTAGGACTCCAAGAATTCGACCGCCTCGATCCACTTGACCATTTTGAAGCCGAGTTCCACTTCGTCACGGAGCCGGACCGGCGCCCCATGGGACTCATTCAGCGGAGCGCCGTTCAGTCCGTAGGCGAGGATGGTCTGGTGGTGATACATGTTCTCGATCGGGTGGCAGTCGTAATACCGTCCACCGTCTGATCCCTCTGCGAACGAATAAAACGCCACCCATTTGGCGTTGGGCAGCGGCTTGACCATCTCGCAGATCGTGCGCATGGGAACACCCGTCCACTCACCGATTGCTGACCAACCCTGGATGCAGAAGTGGTGGGTTATCTGGTCCTGCTTTGGTAGTGCGAGCAGTTCTGCGTAGGTGATCTCAAGCGGGTTTTCCACCAGGCCGTCCACCCGCAACACATAGTCAGACCAGTTACCCGCCTGAAGGTTCCGGTACTCGTCGCTGACCGGCAGCGTGCCGTTGGGCCAGAAATAGTCGGTGATGTCGTCTTTGGTGTAGGTCGCCTTCGGGGCCCAGCGCTCCAACAGTTTCTTCAACCAGCCGACCGTCACTGTGCCGACCCTTTGGACGGTTCGCGGGTACTTGATTGTCAG
>CAIOYU010000686.1 GCA_903862565.1 uncultured Actinomycetes bacterium
GGCGTCACTGTCGGCCGGATCCATCGGTTCCGGTCCGGTGACCGGTTGACCCGCTAGCAGTCGCACTACATCGACGTCCATCAAAGAGAGCGCGTCGTTGATCTTCACGGGGACGATGTATTTGACGAGAAGTGGTAGCGAGGCCTCGGAGCACCCCGCGTCGTTAAGCGCTAAGCAGACTGCCAGCAGGGTGGTGAGATTCGGCGCCACGCGGCCGGCCTCGAAGTCGGCGACCCGCGATTCGGACCATTTCAAACCACGGCGGCGGGCCGCAGCGCTGACCTGGTCGAGTGTCAGGCCGGCCCTGTGCCGGAATTCGCGGGCGTTCAGTCCGATCACAGTCTGTAGGGGAACCAAACCAGTCGCATCCACGCGGCTCAGATTACTGGATCCCACGATAGTTGACAATCTGCTCGAGGCGCGCTTCAATGATTCTCAACATTCGTGAAAACCAGAAAGTTGAGGTAATCCATGGACCACATGGCGACCCCGGCACAGGTGGCTGAAGTCCTTCACACGACTGAGGCGAGCTTGGCGCAGATGCGATACCGCGGCGACGGACCGGTATTCGCCCGAGTCGGTCGGCGGCGCGTCCTCTACAGGTGGTGTGACGTCGAACGGTGGGTCGAAGAGTCCTTACATACGCGGACAGACCAGGTTCTTGAGTCCGCGGTTCGAGACGTAAATCGCGTGGCTCGCGTGTCTGTTCCGAAGGGCGGACCGGCTAGATCGCAACCCAAAGCAGCCGGTAAGTCAGCCGACTGGCTCTAAACCCCTCTCATAGAAAGAATCAAAGTGCCGAACATCGCATTTCACGACAACAAGAACAACCAAGGCGACCCGGCGACGGTCCTCGCGGGAATGGCCGCCCAGCATGCCGCCGAGATGATGGAGCATTCCATCCTCGAGCGCGGGCCGGGCGGTGCGCTCCTGACTGATCCGGAACTGGACGAAGCGATCATCACTGAGCTTGCCTGGGGGGCCTTATGCAGGAGCAAGGGGATTCCGGAGTCGTACTCCGACCAGATTGCCTGGTTCTTATACAAGCGTGGGGCGCTCGAATCCGGCGTCATTGAATACGAGTTGCACGGTCGTGTCGCTTCGTATGCATGGCCCGAGCAGCGCGTTGCGTTGATGACGCTCGAAACGACGGTGTCCAACTGCAAGCGGTATTCCGCCGAGGAACTCGCTGAATGCACGTATTACGAGGTGTGGCGCGATGCCGTTTTCCTGGAGAACGGCTGGACGATGGTGAAGGTCGATCCCGACAGTCACCGGCTTGACGAACAGCTCGGTCAGATCGCCGCGTTATTGCGGGCTTCTGGGGTTGAAGTTCTGGAACAGGGCACGGCCTCGTGACCGGCTCGGCGGGTTTCCCAGGGGAAGAGGTCGACGAAGCGCGCGGCGCCGATTACGCGCGCCGATTGGACATGGCGTTCGAGGTGGCGCGCGAGTACATCCGCCTTCAGTTTGCTGAGGACGGCTGTGTCACCGGGATCAGGGAGGTGCTTGAGCATCTCGACGCGCGGTTCGGCCGATCGGCTGGCATGACCACGGATGTCGATCTCGTGTTGGGCCTGTGCGCGGCGTTGTGGGAAGACCCACACGTCGACCAGGTCGCCGAGGGGTGCATCGACTTCTGCTGGAACGAGCAGGGTTACCGACCGAGCAGTGTGGGGCCTGGAAGTCTTCACGCTCTTCTGACCGCTCACTATCACCGCCGGGGACTCACGTGAGTGGGGCGTCGCTCCACCGGAGCGAAGTTCGGTGTCGAGGTTCGGGACACCGGTGGTGGATCTTGGCGGTTTCCGTGCGTGGCGCGAAGAGCGCAAACGGGAACGGCGGTATGGGAGGGCCTTCGCCGCCGGTGCCCCGGACCTCGGCCGACGAATTCCTCCGCCGGTTAACCCCGACGTCTACGACATGGTCGATCAGGTGAAAGCCTGCTACTTCGACCTCGGTCGACGGATTGTCAGTTTTCAGGACGAGATCGTCGAGCTGACCGAACGCGGGGAGCTCGAACGACGTGAGCGCGAAGGCTTGCTGGGGCATTACCGCGACCTGCACGTTGCTCTGGACGCCGCCACTATGGCCGCGCTGGAGTGGCGCTCTGGCGCCGGTCACCGCGTGACCCGACCGGGCCGGATCGACCTTCCCGCCGTGGTTCACCGTATCGCCGACTACGCCAAATACGTGTACGCCGTCGGTACCCGCGATATCGCGGGCCTCCAGTTCCGGCTGGCCGAGTTGGCTCACACCGGCCGGCTCGTTTTCAAAGAACACGAACGTCTGCAATGGGACCACTGTGTGCCCACGTGGGAGGCGCTGTACATCGGGACGCTATCCGCCGTAGCCGACCAGAGCACCTGGGACGGCGCGTGGGCCTGGTACGACAACACCTACAGCGACGGACGCCAGGTCATGGTCCAGGCCCGGATGAAGAACTGGATGGACCTGGACCGCGACTGGCCGTACAACGCGGGGATGGCCGGCGACGGCCCTATCCAGGAGCACCCCCGGGGATCGCTGTGCCAGATCTTTCCGGTGATCGACGCGAACAAGGGCCGCTTCTACGACTACCTGCCGATGGAGATTGATCTTGAGGAACTCCTTGAGCAGCTTGGCCCGCAGCCGGCCGGCCTGGTTACGAGGCCAGAGTCGGCGACAGGAAACCAGTAGGTGACTCCGATGATCATCAACCCGAGAGTTCTGCGGATCGCCGGTCCGGTACCGGCGGTCGTCCACGCCTTCATCTCAGTCAGCGACTGCGGTGACGGGATTGAATTGGCCTACAGCCAGATCGCCGACGCGGTGAACATCAGCGTCTCCTCGGCCAGGAGAGCCATCGAAAAACTCCGCCAGGTGGGCCTTGTTGCCTCGGAGCCTGCGGTCGAGGAGTTCTACGGCCAACGGGGCAATCGGTACAACGTGCTTGACCCGGTTAGCTCCCCTGTTCAATATGAACAGCCCTGTGTATCTCTAGATAGTTTTATCTACAAAGACAGTCAGGTTAGTAATTCTATTGACTACCAACCTGATACAGATAAGCAGGGAAACCGCGAGCGCGGAACACCGGGCGGCGTGACCCCGGCGCCGACCTCCTGGATGTGGGTCCAAGCGTGGACCCCAATCAACAGCCCTATGCCGTTCCCGGCAAACAACAACTTGCTGAAGTGGTGCAAGGAGAGGTTGTGGTTGGTCTCCTACATGGAGGGCTACGTCCTGGACCGCCAAAATGAGGAACGCCGGCGCAAAGGCTGGAAAGTTGTTGACGCCCTGCCGGACAAGCGCCGGATGCAGTTTCTCCGCGACGCCGAGAAATTGCTCAGAGAGAACCCATTGCCCCGGGTGGTGGAGGTCATCGACTGGGTGTTCATCAACCACAGCGGCTGGCTTCCGTTCGATGTCATCGACTGCCTGGGCATGACCCGCAAGGACAGCGAGCGCAAGGTGACCAGCCTGCGCAAGATCTGGGAGAACTACGACATGATCCTGGGCGCGCGTTCCATTGAGCCGGTGTATCGGTTGTAAATGTCATGTTTGCAACGGTATTGGCCGACAGAAATGTCTTAGATGACTACCTAACTAACGCGAATTTCAGCCCTGGTCGTTGCTTGTGTGCGCTGGATTCTCAGTCGCCAGCCACACCCCAGATGCAAAGCCTCCTCGCTGTTGCAACTTACCTGCAGCAGCGTGGGCCACCTCTTGGTCGGCGACTAGCAGCGCAGACCCGCAGCGCAGCGGCTTTGAAACCAACTACACCAATGGTGGCCTCGGTGGCCTCACTGAAATCCAAATCGAGCAAGGACGATTCATGCATTACTTAGTTACCGTCGCACTTCCAGCCACCACGCTGCCGGAGGATATCGACGCGGCGGCGTCCAAAGCCATGGACAACTACTCCCACCTTGAGCAGCCGGACGGGCCGCCAGGAGGTGGCTGGTGGGGCTGGTGGACTGTCGGAGGGCGCTGGCACGGATGGTATTTCGCGCTGACCGCCGAGGCTACTGACCGCAGGCGCAACGGAACCCTCGACCTCCCGCGGGAGGGCGAGTGCCATTTGCATGGCTGCGCCGAGCACTCCATCAGCCGGGTCGACTGCGCACGCGTGCGAGATATTGACCCGTTCTCATTCTGGGCCCCCGCTTACTGGATTGACCTCAACAACGGACTGGGAGGGAACGAGGAAAAGGGGACAGATGCCAACATCCGATTCCTGCGCTGGATCCAAAGCCTCCCGCGTGACACCTGGCTAGTCGCCGTCGATGCCAAGTAGCTCACATCAGATCCGAACCAACTGATGACTGCCGCCGCCCGCTGTCTGCCTGTAGTCGGGCTATCGGAAGGTGCTGGCCAAGTGCAAGAAATGGGCCGGAACTCGATGGCGGTCCGAGCACCCAGACCGTCGTCGACCAGGACAGTGCTGTCGCCGGCCTCCTGGAGGGGGAACTATGAAAAGCAAAGAATCCAAGCGGGATTTCGTAGAGAGCCTGCGAAAAAGGCTGAGTCGCGAAGAGTTCGTCAACCTCTTGCGGTGCTTGGACCCGGCTCTCGGCTACGGGCAGGAGCTGCTGGCGGATCGGCTGCACTCGATCACCCCGGAACGTCTGGCGATGTGGGCTCAGCAGCACTCCGAGGTCCGGGAGCGGCTCAACGAACCGGAAGGGGAAGCGGAATCGTGGTGTGACCCTTTCATCACACGGCTGCCCCCACCGCGTCGCCCTGATCTCGATACCGACGACGTCACCGACATGGTCAAGTACCTCTTCGCCACGTTGTCGCGAGCTATCGCGGAGCTGCAGTACCAACTGGCGGAGCTCGCCGGCACCGGCCGGCTGGA
>CAIOYU010000687.1 GCA_903862565.1 uncultured Actinomycetes bacterium
CACTCAGCTGTTCCGACCACGCCCGGTTTGACGACCCACAACTTGCTGGCCTTCTGGTCCACGCTGGGGTCTGATGCCTCACCGAGGTAATGGATATCCCAGTGGTAGCCGAGCGTCATGGTGTCGAGTTGGATGACGATCCGTTCGGAGTTGGATCGCAGTTTTTCCAGCTTGCCATCATTTCTTAGCCTCGTATCAGTCCAACGGAACAGCGGCGATCCCTGCGCAACATTGAAGTCGTACTCATCGATGTAGCCCTCCGGGCCGATGCCGACGTCTTTGGCCTTCGACGGTTCCACCTGCCCGAAGAACCCCAGGTTGTCGCTGGTGATCGGTACGTAGGCAGATTTCGAGAAGTTCCAGCCCCACCACTGGCCGACGTTCGATCTCCCCGCGAATTCCTCCAAGACGAACAGGTCTCTCGGCGCGGACTCGCCACTGAACTGCGCGGTGATGTTCAGCGTGGTTCCATTGGTGGAGCTAACTTCCGGTTTCTTCACGAAATTC
Source organism: uncultured Actinomycetes bacterium (assembly GCA_903862565.1). Classification (GTDB taxonomy): domain Bacteria; phylum Actinomycetota; class Actinomycetes; order Mycobacteriales; family Mycobacteriaceae; genus Mycobacterium. The sequence continues at coordinate 508 of CAIOYU010000687.1, forward strand.
ACATTCACCCAGCGATTGTTAGGGTCGCCTTCGCTATTTGATGGATCGACATGAAGGGTGATCGAGTCGGCCGGATCCCAGTCCCAAATGTTGATCGTTTCGCGCCATTTGCCGATCGGGTCACTGTAGAGGGGACCTACCTCGATCGGCTTGTCCGGACTAGGGTCCGGAATGAGGCCGGCCACGAAACTGACGAGGCTGGCGACGGCCGCGAATTTCGGCATAGCGAGGAAGCCGATGGCGGCGAACTTGCTGAGGTCGTTCACGACCTTGAAGGCATCGGCCCCACCTTTCACCACCTTAGCGGGACTCACGCCGGCGCCGTCGGGGCCCACTACCGAGGCGGTCCAGTTCGCACCCTCATAGGTGAGGTTGACCTCGAATACGTCACCTTCCAGGACCCCGAAGTCGTTCGCGCTCTTTGGCTTGAAGGAGTCGGAGTTGCCGCTGATCCGATACAGGTAGCTCTCGCCTCGCAACTCCACCGGTTGAAGGTTTCTTGGGTTGCCGAGTGCGAAGTAGTCGCCCCCGGCGCCGCCGAACATCTCAACCGACTGGAACACCTGCGCGTGCTGGCGTCCGTCGACTTTGCCGTCGAGGCCGGGGTTGTTGAACGCACGGCGGATGCCCTGACCGTTCGATGCCGTCTTGAAACCTTTGTAGAAGTCGGGATCTATTCCGTAGATGATGTCGTCACCCGCACCACCGTAGAGCTTCTGCCCACCCAGCTTGTTGACAGTATTTTCGTCAATCTCCAGATTGCCAGCGCCGTCATTCTTCAGACCGATGTTGAACGGAGTGATGTTGGCGCCATAACGTACTTTACCCTCATTGAAAGAGTAAGAGAAGCGGTCGAGTTGGTTTGGTTTCAGACCACGACGCAGGTCTGTATCAGGGCCCAGCAGTGCGTTCGGGCCGCTTACGACGGCTATACTCCAGGTCTCTAGAATTTTGCCTCGCCGCACATCGTCGGCGACCGAGTAGAGGCGTCGCGGAGGCCCGAACCCACCGAGGCGCTCTCGGTTGGGTCCTTCAACGTCTCTGTAATCCGGATTCTTCAACTCGGCGTTAGCCTCGTAGGGGGTAAGCGTGCGCTGAATCAAGGTGTCGAACGCCCAGTTGAAGGATCCGAACGAGGGCGCGAGGATGTCATCGCCGGTACCGCCGTAAGCCTCGGCAACGCTGGCGTCGTAATAAATCACGTCTTTACCAGGCCCGCCGCTGAAAATGTTGCCTTCTGTATTGGACGACCCTCCCCGCAACGCGTACGGCGTCGGGTAGTAGACCCTCCCGAGGAGCCCGAGGGTACCCTGAATGGGGGAGTCCATGTACGTCGCGACATTGACTCGGGGGGAGGCGAGGATGATGTCATCTCCTGCGCCGGTATCGATCACCGCGTTTCCGATCCAGCCTGGCGTCACCACATCGTTGCCGCCGGCCAGCAGGATTTCGTTGCACCGCGGTTTGTTCGA
>CAIOYU010000688.1 GCA_903862565.1 uncultured Actinomycetes bacterium
GAAGGTGCCGGGTCGGCGCGGACAGCTCGAGCGGATGTTCGAGATGCGCAGTTACGGCCCCGAGAAGGTGGCCGCGGCCATCCTGTCGGCGGTCCGCAAGAACACCGCCGTCCGCCCCGTCACCCCGGAGGCCTACCTGCTTTACGGCACCTCCCGGCTGTTGCCGCAGGTGCTGCGCAGCACCGCCCGCGGGAAAGTGGTGTAGCGGAGGAGCTTTGGTGGTCTGATTATCGGTGTGCACTGGTTCGCCCAAAGCCCGCTGCTGACGCTGTTCTTCTGCATCGGGCTGGGCAGCGTGGTCGGCCGGATCCGCTTCGGCCCGGTGTCCTTCGGCCCGGCCGGTGCGTTGTTCGTCGCCCTGGCGCTGTCGGCGCTGGAACCGAAAGCCGCGCTGCCGCCCATCGTCACCACGCTGTCGCTGTGCGTGTTCTGCTACATGGTCGGCATCGCCGCCGGCCCAGCGTTCCTCGGGGCGTTGCGCACCGGATGGCGACCGGTCGTGGTATCGCTGCTCGCCATCGTTGCGATGGCCGGGTCAGGTCTGCTCGTGGGCCGGGCGTTCGGGTTCGACACCGGCACCATCGCCGGCGCCTTCTCCGGGGCCGGCACCGCCACCGCCGCACTCGGCGCGGTGCAGGAACAACTGGCCGGCGGAGGTGCCATCCCGCCCCAGCCCGCCATCGGCTACGCCGTCGCCTATCCCATCACCGTGCTGCTGACCATCCTGGCCTGCACCTACCTGATCAGTGCGGGCCGTCGGAAGCCGACCGCCGAGGACCAGAAGAAACTCCCACCGATCGTGATCCGCACCGTCGAACTCGCCGCCGATCCCGGACTGACCGTGCACGGACTGGAGGAACGCTACGGCGCGGTGGTCTCCCGGCTGACGCGCGGCGGACGGACCGTGGTGGCGCACGCGGCCGAGGAACTGGCCGCCGGTGACCTGCTCACCGTGACCGCCCGCGAGGACGTCAGCGAGCAACTCACCGGCGACCTGGGGCGCCTAGCCCCGCAGGAGCCGTGGCTGGACCGCTCCAGCATCGACTTCCGGCGCATCTCGCTGTCGAATCCGGCCTACATCGGCCGGGAACTGCACGACCTGCGGATGGAGGAGCGGTTCGATGCCGTCGTGAGCCGGGTGCGTCGCGGCGACGTCGACATCATCGCCACCCCCGATCTCGTTCTGTGCAGCGGTGACCGGCTTCGGGTGACCGCCCCGCGGGAGCGCCTCGCCGAGATCACCAAGGAGTTGGGGGATTCCGAGCGTGCCGCCGGGGATATCAACGCGATCGGTCTGGGGCTCGGTCTTGCGCTGGGCCTGGTCCTGGCCTTCCTGAAGATCCCGCTCCCCGGCGGTGGCGCACTGGTCCTGGGTACCGCGACCGCACCCCTGGTGATGGGCGTCCTCCTGGGCGCGATCGGACGCACCGGTCCGGTGGTGTGGACCCTGCCCGGCAACGTCAACAACACCCTCAACCAGTTCTCGTTGCTGATCTTCCTGGTGGCCGTCGGCACCGGAGCGGGCCCGGGCCTGGTCAAGGCCCTGCAGTCACAGGGGCTGCAACTGGTCGTGCTGGGTTTCGCCATCGCGGCCGCGCACGCCGTGGTGTGCGTGATCGGGCTGCGCTGGGTGCTCAAGTTCGGCACCGCACGGGCCTTGGGCGGGTTGACCGGATCCCAACTCAATCCGGCGCCGTACGCGTTCGCGATGTCGAAGATGCCCGACCAACGGGTGGCCGTCGGTTACGCGGTGCTGTTCCCGGTGTCGATGATCGCGAAAGTCTTTCTGGCCCAGTTGATGGTGGTGTTCTTCTGACGGCCATCCGTGTCTGACTAGCCGTTTGCGGCGATGTCCTCCAGCACGGCGAACAGCGTTCGCACTGGAACCCCGGTTCCGCCCTTGGGGGTGTAGCCCCACGGCCCGGAGGTGTTGTAAGACGGCCCGGCGATGTCCATGTGGACCCACTGCACACCCTCGGCGACGAACTCCCGCAGGTACACACCGGCCACCAGCATGCCGGCGAAGCGCTGCGAACTGATGTTGGCCAGGTCGGCCACCGTCGACTTCAGGTCGTCCTTGAGTTCGTCGGGAAGTGGCATCGGCCAACCGTTTTCGCCCTCGCGCTGGGACAGTGCGGCGACCCGATCGCGGAACTCCTCGCTGCCCATCACCCCGGGGATGCGGGCACCCAGTGCGACGGTCTGCGCGCCGGTCAGGGTCGATGTCTCGATCAGATAGTCCGGCTTGTCCTCGCAGGCCCGCACGATCGCGTCGGCCAGGATCAGACGCCCCTCGGCGTCGGTGTTGAGCACCTCCACGGTGATGCCGCCGTACTGGGTCAGCACGTCGCCCGGGCGTTGCGCGGTGGCCGAGGGCATGTTCTCGGCCATCGGGACGGTGGCGATCACGTCGATCGGCAGCTGCTGGCCGGCTGCCAGAACCATGGTTGCCACCACCGCTGCCGCACCGGCCATATCCGAGGTCATGTGATGCATCTGGGCGGCAGGCTTGATGGAGATGCCACCGGTGTCGAAGGTGATGCCCTTGCCCACCAGGGCAACCTTCTTGCCCTTGCCCTTGGCGCCCTTGTAGGTCAGCCGCACCAGTCGCGGCGGGTTGATCGAACCCTTGCCCACCCCGACGATCCCGCCGAAGCCGGCCTTGGCCAGCGCCTTCTCGTCGAGCACCTCGACGGTCAGGCCTGCCGCGGTGCCCAGAGCCTTTGCCCGGCTGGCGAATTCGTCAGGGTGCAGGTGGCTGGGCGGAGTGTTGACAAGATCGCGGGCAGTGGCCACCGCAGTGGCGATGGCAGCGCCCCGGGCTGCCTGGCGCTTGGCGTCGGCCGCGGCGCTCAGGGCGGTGATCTTCGCGAGCACCGGTTCCTTGGGCGCAGTCTTGGCGCTGCGGAACTCGTGCATCTGGTAGGCGCCCAGGATCAGGCCTTCGACGGCGGCTTGGGGGTGCAGTTCGCTGAGCATGGTGATCACCGACGCGACCCCGGGCAGTGCCCGGGCGGCCACGCCGGACGCGCGTCGGATGACCTCGGCGGGCCACTCGTCCTCGCGGGGGGCTCCGAGTCCCACGGTCAGCACGCTGGCGAACGGCAACGAGGGCACGTGCAACCGCGTGACCTGCTCGGCGGTTCCCTTGGCGCCCAGCGCCCGCAGTGCGACCTCGATCTCACCGGTGGCTTCGGCATCGAGGAAAGGACTGCCCACGACCGCGGGCGAATCGCCCTCGTCAGTCCCCGTCACGACCGGCACGATCAGCACTGCGGCGCCGGCCCCCCGGTTGGGCACGCTGCTGGCGACGGTGACGGTGGGGGCGGTGTAACCAGGTTGGGTGCTCACCAGCGACACCCTAGTGGGACGGGGATTAGGGTTGATCCCCGTGAGCGCCGATACGACTCAAGACGAACTCCTGCACGGTCCCCTTGAGAGCCGCCACCGCGAGCACGGCGCCACCTTCGCGCCGTTCGGCGGCTGGCTCATGCCGGTCTCCTATGCCGGCACGGTGGGGGAGCACACCGCTACCAGGGAGGCCGTCGGACTGTTCGACGTCAGCCACCTCGGCAAGGCACTGGTGGCCGGACCCGGCGCGGCCGAGTTCGTCAACGCCGCGTTCACCAACGACCTGCGCCGGATCGGACCCGGTAAGGCGCAGTACACGCTGTGCTGCACACCCGACGGCGGTGTGGTCGACGACCTGATCGCCTACTACGTCAGCGACGACGAGATCTTCCTGGTGCCCAACGCCGCCAACACCGCCGCAGTGGTCGCGGCGCTGAAAGAGGTTGCACCGGTTGGTATTTCGGTCACCGATCTGCACCGGTCCTATGCGGTGCTCGCCGTCCAGGGGCCGCGTTCGGCCGAGGTGCTGGCCGCGCTCGGACTGCCGACGGACATGGACTACATGGGCTATGCGGACGCCGACTACGACGGGGTGCCGGTCCGGGTCTGCCGGACCGGGTACACCGGCGAGCAGGGGTATGAACTGCTCCCCTCCTGGGACGACGCACCCGTGGTGTTCGACGCTCTGGCCGCCGAGGTCGCGGCCCGTGGCGGCCAACTGGCGGGCCTGGGGGCGCGGGACACGCTGCGCACCGAAATGGGCTACCCGCTGCACGGTCATGAACTGTCCCTGGACATTTCCCCGCTGCAGGCCCGCAGCGGCTGGGCCGTCGGCTGGTCCAAGGACTCCTTCTGGGGACGAGACGCGCTGCTGGCCGAGAAGCAGGCCGGTCCCCGTCGTGTGCTGCGCGGACTGCGGGCCGTCGGTCGTGGGGTGCCGCGCGCCGACATGACGGTGCTCCGTGACGCCCAGCCGATCGGCGTCACCACCTCGGGGACGTTCTCGCCGACGCTGGGCGCCGGCATCGCACTGGCCCTCATCGACACCGACGCCGACGTGGCCGACGGGGAGCGAGTCGACGTCGACGTCCGCGGCCGGCTGCTCGAGTGCGAGGTCGTCAAACCGCCGTTCGTCGACGTCAAGACACGCTAGGTCGGCGGCGTCCTCCGATCGGAGGACGGCCGCATCCGCCGTCCGCGGGCCCGATCGCCTGACCTTGACGCGCGGTTGCGCGCCGCACGATGGGTCTATGACGACACAGGTTGCATTGCGCGCCGGGCGATTCCCGGGATTATCGGCGCCTCGAGTGCAGGCCCGGCCGGCGCTGCGCCGGGCTCTGGTGGCCAGCTACCTCGGCTCGACGGTGGAGTTCTACGACTTCTTCATCTATGCGACGGCCGCGGCTCTGGTGTTCCCGACGGTGTTCTTCCCCGACCTCAGCCCCACAGTGGCAGCGGTCGCCTCGCTGGGCACCTTCGCCACGGCGTTCGTGGCGCGTCCGGTCGGGTCCATCGTGTTCGGGCACTTCGGCGATCGCATCGGTAGGAAGCGGACGCTGATGATGACTCTGCTCGTCATGGGAATCTCCACGGTCGGGGTCGGATTGCTGCCCGGCGCCGCGACGATCGGGGTGGCCGCGCCGGTGATCCTGGTCGTGCTGCGCCTGCTGCAGGGCTTCGCCGTGGGCGGGGAGTGGGCGGGTGCCGCGTTGCTGTGCGCCGAGAACTCCCCACGGCACCGGCGGGGACGCTCGGCCATGTTCCTCCAACTGGGCGTCGGAACGGCGCTGGTCTTGGCGAACGTCGTTTTCCTTTTGGCGCACAGCCTGTTTGGAGACGGCAGCACCGCCTTCATGGTCTGGGGCTGGCGGGTGCCGTTCCTGCTGAGCGCCGTCCTGATCGCCGTGGGCCTCTACGTCCGGATGCACCTGGAGGAGACCGCGGAATTCGCCGATGCACCGCGTCCCGCCGGCGCCGGACTGCCGATCGCCGACCTGTTCCGGCGGCAGACCCCGCAGTTGCTGCTCGCCGCCGGGGCGGTGGTGGGCACCGTGATGCTGCTCTACCAGGCCAGCACGTTCATCAGCGGCTATGCCGAGACGCACCTGCACTTCTCCAAGCCGGCCATCTTCGCGGTGAGCGCAGTCGGCGGCCTGTTCCTGATGGCCGGGGTGACGGCGTCGGGCTTTCTGGCGGACCGCGTCGGCCGGCAGCGGCTCGCCGTCGTGGGGGGCGCGGTGGCGGTGCCGTGGTCGCTCGCGATCCTGCCCCTGGTCCAGACCGGAAACGAGGCGCTGTTCGCGGTGGCCCTCACTGTCACCTACACCCTCGTCGGCTTCATGATGACGCCACTGGCCGCGTTCATGCCGAGCGTCTTCGCGACGCGCAACCGCTACACCGGTGCGGCCCTGGCCAACAATCTCGGCGCGATCCTCGGCGGTGCGCTGCCGCCGGTGCTCTCACCACTGCTGATGGCCGACGGCAGCGGGGCCGTGAGCCTGATGATGGCCGGCTTCGCGGCGCTGAGTCTGGTCAGCGTGCTGCTGCTGCGCGAGGACGGCGTGTCCGATGAACGGGGGTAGAACCGAGTTAACATTGCAGTTCCCATGTGGCGCTGAGCTTCTGGGTAGTGCTTTCCGGCGCAGTCATGGTTGGTGAGCGAGTTTCTCCGCCCGACTGATCAGTCGCTCCACAGTGATGAACACGGTCGTGACTCCCGACGAGGTCGAAATAGTTTGATCCGGTTTCTCGAAGTGGGTCATACTGGGTCGCATGGATTTCGACGTACTGATCATCGGCTCAGGCTTCGGCGGAAGCACTACCGCGTTGCGCCTGACCGAGAAAGGCTACCGAGTCGGTGTCCTGGAGGCCGGTCGCCGGTTCGCCGATCACGAGTTCGCAAAGACGTCCTGGCGGTTGCGTGACTTCGTCTGGGCGCCGGCAGTGGGGTGCTACGGCGTTCAGCGCATCAACGTGTTGCGCAATGCACTGATCCTCGCCGGGGCGGGTGTCGGCGGAGGCTCACTCAACTACGCAAACACCCTGTATGTGCCACCGGACCCGTTCTTCAAGGACAAGCAGTGGTCACATATCACCGACTGGCGCGCCGAACTCATGGCCCATTACGACCAGGCGAGCAGGATGCTCGGGGTGGTCAAGAACCCGACCTTGACAGACGCCGACCGGATCATGAAGGACCTCGCCGAGGAGATGGGCGTCGGCGACACCTTCACGCTGACCCCGGTCGGAGTGTTTTTCGGAGTCGACGGGCAGAAGCAACCGGGGAAGACGGTTCCGGACCCCTTCTTCGGGGGGGTCGGTCCGGCACGTACCGGCTGTATCGAGTGCGGCGAGTGCATGACCGGATGTCGATACGGGGCGAAGAACACCCTGGTGAAGAACTACCTCGCTCTCGCGGAATCAGCTGGGGCGCAAGTTATTCCAATGACCACCGTCACCGGATTCGAGCCGCTCGGTGACAGCTCCTGGCAGATTCGCACCAAGCCGACCGGGCGGTTGCTGCCCGGTGGTGTCAAGACCTACACCGCCGCGCATGTCGTCCTGGCCGCCGGCACCTATGGCACCCAGAAATTGCTGTTCCAGATGCGTGACGCCGGTAAGCTGCGCCTGTCTTCTCGGCTCGGTCTGCTGACCCGGACGAACTCAGAGTCGATCGTCGGCGCGCAGACCTCCAAGGTCAATCCGAATCTCGAACTGACTCGCGGTGTGGCTATCACCTCCTCGATTCACCCCACCGGCGATACACACATCGAGCCGTGCCGGTATGGCAAGGGTTCCAACGCCATGGGCCTGTTGCAGACTCTCATGACCGACGGAGCCGGTCCCGGCGGCACTGATGAACCCCGCTGGAAGCAGATGGTGCGCAACACAGTTCGGCATCCGATCCAGGCCTGCAAGGTCCTTGTCCCGCGTCGGTGGAGTGAGCGGACCGTCATCGCGCTGGTGATGCAGAACCTCGACAATTCGATCACCACCTTCACCAAACGCGGCCTCTTCGGCAGGCGGATGACGAGTAGCCAGGGGCACGGCGAGCCGAATCCGACCTGGATCCCTGTCGCCAACCGGGCCACCCGACGGATCGCCGAGAAGATCGACGGTGTGGCCACCGGCACATGGGGCGAGTTGTTCAACATCCCGATGACGGCCCACTTCCTCGGTGGCGCTGCGATCGGAGACAGCCCTGAGAATGGCGTCATCGACCCCTATCACCGGGTGTTCGGCTATCCGTCGCTCTATGTCGTTGATGGTGCGGCGATTTCGGCCAATCTCGGGGTGAACCCGTCGCTGTCGATCACGGCGCAGGCCGAACGCGCTGCGGCGCTGTGGCCCAACAAGGGAGAAGCCGACCAGCGTCCCGCGCAGGGTGAGCCGTACCGGCGAGTGGACCCGATCGCTCCGCGTCGGCCGGTCGTTCCCGCGCACGCTCCCGGCGCCCTGCGCGGTCTGCCGATTGTTCACATCACGGCCGTCTCGGAGGCTGCCTCCGGTCACGCCGCGGTGGTGAACGTCCCGCAAACTGAGTCGACGTCAGTGGTGGTGGAAGGACGGTAACGGCGCGGCGCGATGGTCCTCGGTCATTAGGGCGATCGCCTGTGAGCGCATTTCCAGGGGGCATCCGGGCAACCTGGTGCTCGAAGCGGGACCACGATCGCTCAAGTCGGCTATCAGATGCTGACAACCCTCACCGGGGAGCCCTCACCCGGGGACCCTCACACGGGGACTGAATGCCGGACCCAGATGTTCGCCTCGACGAGGACAGCGTGGTCATGTTCGACGGAGCAATGCACCGGCGCGAGTGCGCCCTGCGCCATCACGGGGCCGGTCACGTCGAAGGGCAGCCCCGTCCAGTAACGCCACTGCGCCAGCGTGCCGGGGACCGTCTGGCTCAGCGGCGCTACCTTCTCGATCCGCCCGCTGGCCCGAATATGCACGCGCAGCCAGGGGTCTACCGGCAGCCCATCGGGGCGCACCCGATACGCATATTCCTGCATCGATGCCAGCGGTTCGGCCACCTTCCCGGTCGGCCGTACCGGCGCAACCATGTGCTGTAAGCCTCGCTCGGCCGCGCAGTGCCGCATCGCATCGAGCACCACCGCCGAGCCGCCAATGCCGCGATGGGAGTGCAGCAGCGTGATCTCGAGTGCGCTCAGCGCGTCGGGCGCACGGCCCAGCGCGTGGTCCTCGGCGGCCCAGCGGATCACGCCGTCCTAGCCTGTGGCGGGCAGTGCCTCCCGCCCTGGCACGCCCGACCAGGCGAATGCCACGGTGAAGGCGCGGCCGACCGCGACATCGGGTCGTTCCGGCTTCACCACAGCGAATGCGGTGTCGCGCCAGGCCCCGAAACCCATCGCTTCGAACTGCAGCGCCTCGAAGTAGAGTTCTGCCACCGGGTCATGCATCATGAAGGTCGGCCAGAGCCCGTGGATCGCCGGCGCGAAGACCTGGTCCACCAGGTCGTCTCGCCCGCGCAGCGCCACCAATTCCAACATGTCAGCCACCGACGTGACGGTAGTCGATGGGCGCGCTGGCGACGTCTAGTGGCCGTTGTTCCATCGCTTTTACCCTGGGGCGCCATTACCCCGGGATGCCGCGCAGATACTCCTCCGCTGCCGTTGCAAGAACGTCTGCTTGCAGACGAGCCGGGTCCTGGAAAATGGACTGCCCCGCTTCGCGATCGATGTAGTGGCGGGCTAACTGAGCGGTAGCCGACTGTACGTCAAAACTGCCCTCCAGGATGACGACGCAGTTTTCCAGCTGGGCCCCTTCACCAGGACTCCCGACATAGCGACAGAATGATTGCAGGGTCACCGGTGGGGTTTGATGCTGTAGTGCAGGGTCAGGGTGGTGCCGGGGTAGACGGTGTTGGTGTCGTTGAGGATTCAACGGGTGCTGCTCAACCACGTGACGACGGCTCCGCTTTCTGTTCGGGCACCACGCCGAGCCTCGACCTATACGGCCACCGGCGGGCGGGCGGTCCTGCGAAACGGGCCCCGGCCCGCGGATACAATCGCCCCATGTCCCACGTCCTGCCCGGATTCGCCGTGTCCCGCAACGCGCACCCGGCCAGCGATGCGCAACGTTCGGCGATCCTGGCTGATCCGGGCTTCGGCAAGTACTACACCGATCACATGGTCTCGGTGCTCTACACCCACGACCGCGGCTGGCATGACGCACAGGTTGTGCCCTACGGCCCGATCGAGTTGGATCCGTCGGCGATCGTGCTGCACTACGCCCAGGAGATCTTCGAGGGACTCAAGGCCTACCGGTGGGCCGACGGGTCCATCGTGTCGTTCCGGCCGGAGGCCAACGCCGCCAGGCTGCGCGCCTCGGCGCGGCGACTGGCCATCCCGGAACTGCCCGACGATCTGTTCATCGAGTCGCTGCGCCAGCTGGTGGCCGCGGACCATCAGTGGGTTCCGGCCGCCGGCGGCGAGGCGTCGCTATATCTGCGGCCGTTCATCATCGCCACCGAACCCGGACTGGGTGTGCGGCCGTCCGCGGAGTATCGCTACCTGGTGATTGCCTCGCCGGCCGGCGCCTACTTCAAGGGCGGCATCAAGCCCGTCAGCGTGTGGCTGTCCACCGAGTACGTGCGGGCCAGCCCGGGCGGCACCGGGGCGGCGAAATTCGGCGGCAACTACGCCGCCTCGCTGGTGGCCCAGGCCGAGGCCGCCGGACACGGCTGCGACCAGGTGGTCTGGCTGGACGCCGTCGAACGCCGCTACATCGAGGAGATGGGCGGTATGAACCTGTTCTTCGTGTTCGGCAGCGGCGGGTCGGCGCGTCTGGTCACCCCGGAGCTCAGTGGCTCGCTGCTCCCTGGCATCACCCGGGATTCGTTGCTGCAGTTGGCCTCCGACGCCGGCTTCGCCGTCGAGGAACGCAAGATCGACATCGAGGAATGGCGCAAGGGCGTGGCGACAGGGGAGATCACCGAGGTGTTCGCCTGCGGCACCGCCGCGGTGATCACGCCGGTGGCGCAGGTGAAGTACGCCGATGGCGAGTTCGTTGTCGGAGGCGGGGAACCCGGCGAGGTGACGATGGCGCTACGCGACACCCTCACCGGAATTCAGCGGGGTACCTTCGCCGACACGCATGATTGGATGACGCGGCTCCGCTGACGCTTCGCGCGTTGGGTTGGATGACGCGGCTCCGCTGACGCTTCGCGCGTTGGGTTGGATGACGCGGCTCCGCTCACCCGTCAGCCGCCGGTGACCGTCTCGTAGCGGCCGGTCTTGTCCGCCAACCTGATTCGGTACACCGAGCCTCGCCGCAGCGCGGACAGATCCGGCGGGCTCTGGTGTGGCGGGAACTTCAGCAGCGGCATGATTCGCGCGACGAGCAGCGCCAGCCCGGCATCCCAGTCGTCATCGGAGCACTCCTCGAACGTCCCCCAGGCGATCACGCTGCGCCAGTTGGACATGTCGTCGACGTGTTCGACCTCCACACACACCTGCGGATTGGCGCGCATGGCCCGCAGTTTCGCGCCGTCCATCGAATGGCCCCACATGTAGGTGCCGTCATAGGCGTAGCTGACCGGAACCACGTACACCCGGCCGTCGCTGATGCAGCCGATGCGTGCGATCACCTCGTCGGTCAGGACATCCTCGACCTGCTGTGCGGTCAACTCGCCGAGCGTCACGGGCGGATCACCAGTCCGATGGCCGTCAGCGTCGTCGCCAGTTCCACCGTTGCACCCATCACGTCTCCCGTCACCCCGCCGAAGCGGCGCACGCAGTGCCGCACCAGCACGGCGGCGGCGAGTAGCGCCAGCATAACCACCAACGGGCCCTGCCACAGCCGCGGCGTCGCCACGCTGGAAAGTGCCGCCACCGCAACGGTCCAGGCGGCGATGACGGCCGTGGACTGCGTGCCGGCGACCAGTGCGCCCAGGCTGCTGCCCGGTGCGGCGGGCACGCCCCGCCGACCGGTGAGTACCGCGGCAATCCGACCGGTGGTCACCGCTGTCACCGCGCCGGCCAGCAACGGAACTCCCGAGGGCAGGCCGGCCAGGGCCGCTGATTGGGCCACCAGCACGACGACGACGACGGCCACCCCGAACGGGCCGGTGGAGCCGTCGCGCATCACCGCCAGCGCCCGCTCCGGTGATCCGTAGCAGCCGAGTCCGTCGGCGGTGTCGGCCAAGCCGTCGAGGTGCAATCCCCGGGTCAACAGCGTCAGTGCGCTGACCGCGATGAGGCCGGCCAGCAGGCTGTGCGGGCCGAAGGCCCACCGTCCGGCCCACAGCAGCCCCGCCACGACCAGCCCCAACGCTGCCCCGACCACCGGTAGGGCGGTCAGGGTCGCCGGTCCGGGAGCGCTCGCACGCCGCGGTAGGGGTGTCACGGTTCCGAACGCGAAAGCGCTTGCCAGTCCGGCGATCACAACTATTCCGGCCTGCTGCGTCCGGAAACCCCGGCGTCATCGAACGTCGCCATCGAGGCGAGTGTGGCCACCGCGCCGCGAAGCACCGGCAACGCCACCACGGCTCCGGTGCCTTCACCCAGGCGCATCCCGAGGTCGACGATCGGTTCGAGGCCCAACTGCGTCAGGGCCAGGGCATGGGCAGGTTCGGTGGAGCGATGGCCGGCCTGCCACCAGGCGCGGGCGCCCGGCGCCAGCCGGTCGGCCAGCAGTGCGGCCGCGGTCACCACCAGGCCGTCGAGCAGCACCGGCGTGCGGCGGACGGCGGCCTGTGCGCAGAATCCGGCCATCGCCGCCAGATCCGCGCCGCCGCAGGCGGCCAGCAGGGCGAGTGGATCCGAGCGCAGCCTGCGGGTCCGGTACAGCGCGTCGCGTACCGCCGCGGTCTTGCGCGCCCAGCCCGCGTCATCGATGCCGGTGCCCCGACCGACCACGACCACCGGTTCACTGTCGGTCAGTGCGGCCACTAAAACCGTCGCCGCGGTGGTATTTCCGATGCCAAGATCGCCGGCGATCAACAGATCGGCCCCGGCGTCGACCTCTTCGTCGGCCAC
>CAIOYU010000689.1 GCA_903862565.1 uncultured Actinomycetes bacterium
CCACGAAGGACTTCTACGGTCAGCTGGCCACCGAACTCGCACAGCGGACCAACAGCATCGTGGTCGCTCCCACGCTGCCGTCGCTGCCGAGCCTGTTCGATCCGGGCTGCTACATCAGCGGAGCTGAGATGCAGGAGGCGGCCGCCTCCCTCTTCGTCGGCGCGCAGACCGAGCTGAACTCCAGCGCCACCGCGGCCGGATTCAAGGGCACCCTGCCGACCAAGTTCATCCTGGCGGGGCACTCAGCGGGCGGCGGCTTCGCGACCGCCGTCGCCGCGGACACCGTCACCAACGGCGCGGCGGCAGGCCGGCTGGAAGGCGTGGTCATGTTCGACGGCGTCTCGATCGGCGTCGGTGACGGCAGCTTCGCGGACCAGATCGACACCCTCGACACCCTCGACATCCCGGACTACCAGATCGCCGCCCCGGCGCAGATCTGGAACATGTTCGGGCAGACGACGAACGCTCTGCTGGGTGCGCGGCCCGGGCAGTTCGACGGCGTCGTCATGGTGGGCGGTTCGCATGTCGACTCCATGCTGGGCAAGAACCCGCTCATCAACCTGATCCTGCAGGTCGTGACCAAGCACTCCCCGGACGGGAACACGGCCGCGAACTACGCGTTGAGCACCGGCTGGATCAACGACATGTATGCCGGAGCCTCCCCGTCTGCCCCCGAATACGGCTTCTACGCAGCCGCGAATCAGCAGATCATCATGGGTCCCGCCGCGGCGCTTGGTCTGCCGAGCCCGATCCTCAACCAGCTCACACCGATTCAGAGCTTCACGAAGTCCGTGACCGAGTTCATCTTCAAACTGATCGGCCAGCAGCCGACCCCCGAGGTCAACACCGGAAGCAACGGGCTGACCGGACTGGTTACGCCGCCGCTGACGAACGGCGTCACCGGGGTCAGGACCGGGCACGCGGTGCTGACCATTCCGTCCGGCAGCGGCTACAACGCCAACGCCGACTGGTACTTCCCCACCCAGGCCGACGGCTCGGTCCAGGCAAACGGCATCATCTGGCTCCAGCACGGCTTCCTGGGCTTCAAGGACTGGTACCGGGACATGGCCCAGAGCATCGCGCAGGAGACCAACAGCATCGTCGTGGCGCCGCAGATCTTCTGGTTCAACGACGCCTTCTCCGGCGAGGCGGCCGCGCAGATGTTCCTCGGCGACCGGTCGGCGCTGAACATCAGCGCCAACCAGGCCGGCTTCTTCGGGCTGCTTCCGCAGAAGTTTCTCCTCACCGGGCACTCCGCAGGTGGCAACTTCGCCACCGTGGCCGGCGCGGGCACCGTCGACAACGGTGCGGCGGCCGACCTGCTCGGAGTGGTGATGTTCGACGGGGTGTCCTTCCCGGATGTGTTCCCGGCCGCGATCGCCAAGCTCAAGAGCGCCGGCATTCCCGACTACCAGATCGCGGCCACACCGCAGTCGTGGAACGCCTACGGGGTCACCACCGAGGAGCTTGCAGCCCTGTACCCCGGCCAGTTCGTCGGCACGCTGATCGACAACGGCTCGCACACCGATTCGGTCGCCGGCAACTGGGTGGCCGATCTGGCGAGTGCGATCCTGGTCAAGAAGTCCCCGCCGGGCGGCAAGGCCGCGGTCCGCACGTTCGCCACCGGATGGATCAACGACATCTACGGCGGCTACGGCCCGACCAGTCCACAGCCGAAATACGGCATCTACGGGATTCCCAACAACGGCACCTACGTTCCCAACCAGCCACTGGTGATGGGCGAAGCCGGGGCCACGACCCTGCCTGCGCCGCCGCCGGTGAACGTCGATCCGCTGATCACCCCGAACTATCTCGGCAAGTGGTACGAGCAGGGCAGCGTCAAGCTCCCCTTCGCGTGGGGTCTGGTGAACACCACGGCGACGTACAGCCTCAAGACCGACGGCACTCTCGGGGTGCTGAACTCCGGAAACTACTTCGGGCCCAACGGCCCGCAGACGACCATCAACGGCTCGGCGGTTCCGGTCAACAGCCCCACCGACACCCGGCTCAACGTCGGCTTCTTCTTCGGAAAGCCGCGGGCCAACGAGCCGGGCAACTACTGGATCATGGACTACGCGCCGGACTACAGCTGGGCGATCGTCAGCGATCCGAACCTGTTCAGCGGCTACATCCTGACCCGGGACCAGATCGTGCCCGACGCCGAGTATCAGGCGTTGGTGAACCGGGCCCGGCAACTCGGTGTCTGGGGTCCGATCACCAAGACGAAGCAGTTCGTCTGAGCCGGTGAAACCAAGGTTTTACACAGAAACCGTGCGAAAACGCTTGACGGAAAGGCCGGGACGGTCCACTCTGTTGGCAGTATGCGTGTTCGGGTAGCGGTTTCTGCGGCCATCGCCGACCGGCTCCGGGACGCAGGGGTTGAGCGCTGCGCTGTTCTGCGGTATCGTTGGACGTTGCGCTGGCTTCGCCCTGCCTCATCTTTAACCGCACCCTGACACCGTGGTCATGACCTGAGTCATTGTCGTCACAGGTCACAGACCTTCCACGAGTCGTGTGCGTTGACGGATCCGGACAGGCTGACGCGAGCGCGAACCTACGCAAGATGATGCGGCGAAAGGTCCCGGCCCGCCCGGCTCGGACGTCCGCACGAGGTGCTGGAAGGACTCAATCTTGGCAGTCTCTAGCCAGAGCAATCCGACGTCTAACTCCGTCCCGGGAGCGCCAAAGCGAATTTCGTTCGCCAAGCTGCGCGAACCGCTCGAAGTTCCCGGCCTGCTCGACGTTCAGACCGACTCCTTCAAGTGGCTGATCGGCGCCGATGAGTGGCGTGCGAAAGCCAAGGCCGCCGGGGATCCCAACCCGGTGGGCGGCCTCGACGAGGTGCTCGCCGAACTGTCGCCGATCGAGGACTTCTCCGGCTCGATGTCGCTGAGCTTCTCCGACCCGCGCTTCGACGAGGTCAAGGCACCGGTCGACGAGTGCAAAGACAAGGACATGACGTACGCGGCCCCGCTGTTCGTCACGGCCGAGTTCATCAACAAC
>CAIOYU010000690.1 GCA_903862565.1 uncultured Actinomycetes bacterium
ACCACGTGAACATCGGCCGGTCGTCAGCGGATTCGGCCGGCGCGATGACCAGGCCGCTGCTGATGTGACCGACGCCGTTCACATCGCGGGATGCGTAGTGAACCCGCCAGGCCCTGGCACCGGTGATGGCGGTGTCGACCGCCTCATGACGGAGAAGGCTGCCCGGCAACGAAGTATTCATCCTGCTCGAAATTACCCGAGCGGTGATTTCTCGTCAGTCTCGCGTCGTTGTCGCACCTCGCTGGACGGCGATGGGTTTGACCGGCGATGGGTTTGACCGCCGGCGAGAGGTCGAGGTCGGTACCGTTCCGATCTTTTCCTGATTTACAGTCATCGTGGTTAATGTTCGAACGGTCTGGGCGTGAAAGGTGGACGAGGGTGCGATTGTCGACGAGGGTGGTCTTTGGATCTGGCGGTCTGTTGTTGTCGCTGGTAACTGGCGGCGGTATCGCTGCCGCATCCCCGGATGTGAATGCACTGGCCAGTTCCACGTGCACCTACCCGCAGGTGATGGCGGCACTCAACGCGCAGTCACCCGAAGCCGCCAATGAGCTCTCCTCCAGTCCAATGGCGAACGCCTGGCTGCAAGAATTGGTCGCATCCCCGCCGGATAAGCGTGTCCAGATGGTCGCCGACGTGCAGGCCATGCCGGCACTTCAGCAATACACCGGACTGATCTCCCAGATAACGGCTACCTGCGCCAACTACTGATCGGGGCGGAACGTCAGAGCCACACCGTTCATGCAGTAACGCAGCCCGGTCGGTTCGGGTCCATCGTCGAAGACGTGGCCGAGGTGACTGCCGCACTGGCGGCAGCGGACCTCCGTACGCGACATGCCCAGCGAGGCGTCGTCGAGCTCGATGACCGCGTTGGCCAGTGCTTGATAGAAACTCGGCCAGCCCGTTCCGCTGTCGAATTTGGTCGTCGACGAGAAAAGGTCCAGCGCACACCCCGCACAGCCGAAGACACCGGCGCGGTGCTCGTCGTTGAGTGGGCTGCTGAAGGGCTTCTCGGTACCCCCGGCGCGCAGGACGTTGTACTGGGCCGGGGTCAGTAGTTGTCGCCATTCCGCATCGGTGTGGGAGACCGCGAAGGTGTCGGTCGAGCCGTTCGGCGGGGGGCTGGCTCCGGCCAGGTTCCTCAGTGAGCTGCACCCGGCGGTCACACCGAGGAGGGCTGCACCGAACAGCACGTGCCGCCGGGTCAGTGTCGACTGTGCTCGCTGCGGTCTCTGGTCGGACATAGTTCGACCGTACTGCCTGGTCCGGCTCACCAACGGCGACGTCACAGCCGAAAGCGCCTCTTACCAGCGTGGCAGGTACAGGATTCGAACCTGTGTAGGCTTTCGCCGACGGATTTACAGTCCGCTCCCATTGGCCGCTCGGGCAACCTGCCTGGTACACCCGGAGCCGGGGAACAACCCCGCCTCCGTGCGAGTAGCAGGGTACAACGAGGATGTACCCAGGACACAAACCGGCCCGACGCACCGGGCCCGACCAGGAGGCAACCATGGCTGATTCAAGCTTCGACATCGTCAGCAAGGTCGACCGCCAGGAGGTCGACAACGCGCTCAACCAGGCCGGCAAGGAACTGAGCACCCGGTTCGACTTCCGCGGCACCGACACCACCATCGCCTGGAAGGGCGACGAGGTGATCGAGATCGTCTCCTCCACCGAGGAGCGCGCCAAGGCAGCCGTCGACGTCTTCAAGGAGAAGCTCATCCGCCGCGACATCTCGATGAAGGCCTTCGAGGCCGACGACCCCCAGGCCTCGGGCAAGACGTACAAGGTCTCCGGCACCATCAAGCAGGGCATCAGCAGCGAGAACGCCAAAAAGGTCACCAAACTGATCCGCGACGAGGGCCCCAAGGGCGTCAAGACGCAGATCCAGGGCGAGGAGATCCGGGTGAGCTCCAAGAGCCGTGACGATCTGCAGGCGGTCCAGGCCCTGCTCAAGGGCGCCGACCTCGAAGTGGCCCTGCAATTCGTCAACTACAGATAGAGCACCCGCCCCACCGGTGCCTACTCTGGAGTCAATCCCGCTCAACACCGGAGGACCGCGATGACGAAGACGCCGGAGACCGCTGAACAGGACGGCGGCCAGGTCGACGTCGTCATCGTCGGCGCGGGAATCTCGGGGATCGGCGCGGCCTACCGCATCGCTGAGGCCGACCCATCCACCCGGTACGTCATCCTGGATCGCCGCGAACGGGTCGGCGGCACCTGGGACCTGTTCCGCTACCCCGGCGTGCGCTCGGACTCGTCGATCTTCACCCTGAGCTGGCCGTGGGAGCCGTGGACCGGCAAGGAGTACGTGGCCGACGGCAACGTGATCCGCGACTACATCGAGGACTCCGCGCGCAAGCACGGCATCTACCCGCATATCCGGTTCGGCACCGCCGTCGTCTCCGCAAACTGGGATTCGGCTACCGACACCTGGACCGTCCACGCGATCGACAACGGCGTCCCTACGACATTCCGCAGCCGCTTCGTGTTCTTCGGATCCGGCTACTACGACTACGACAAGCCCTACCACCCCGACTTCCCCGGCCTGGACACCTTCACCGGCACCGTCGTGCACGCCCAGCACTGGCCCGACGATCTGGATTACACCGGCAAGAACATCGTCGTCATCGGCTCCGGCGCCACCGCCGTCTCGCTGGTGCCGGCACTGGCCCGCAAGGCCGCCCACGTCACCATGCTGCAGCGCTCACCGGGCTATCTGTTCTCCATGCCGCGCATCAACCCAGTACTCGAACCCGTCCGAAAGCGCCTGCCCGGCAAGCTCTCTTACACCTTCGTCCGGACCGTCGCGCTCACGTTCGAAAAGATTCTCTGGATGTTCGCCCGCGGCGCGCCGGCCGGGATGAAGCGGATGGTGCGCCAGCAGAACATCAAGGAGTTGCCCCCCGGCTATCCGGTCGAACGCGACTTCACCCCGCGCTACAACCCATGGGATCAGCGCATGTGCCTGGTGGCCGACGGCGACGTCTTCACCGCGATCAGGGACGGCAGCCTGGAGGTCGTCACCGACCACATCGACCACATCGATGCCACCGGCGTCGCACTCACGTCCGGCCGGCACCTCGACGCCGACGTCATCGTCAAGGCCACCGGCCTGAACCTGCTGGCCCTGGGTGGAGTGCGGATCAGCGTGGACGGCACCGAGGTCAAACCCCAGGAGCGCTTTTCCTACAAGGCGCACATGCTTGAGGACGTACCCAACCTGATCTGGTGCATCGGCTACACCAACGCCTCCTGGACGCTGCGGGCCGACATGACCGCCCGCTCCACTGCGCGACTGATCGAGTACATGAAGGCTCACGGCTACACCCACGCCTACCCGCATCCGCCCGCCGGGCCGATGCCGGAGAAGCCGACGTGGGACCTCAAGTCCGGGTATGTGCTGCGGAACTCCCACGCGCTGCCGCGGTCGGCCACCAAGCGGCCGTGGGTGGTACGTCAGGACTTCTTCGCCGACGCAATCGACCACCGGTTCATGGACAAGGTCGACGAGGACATGGTGTTCGGCCGGGCCGGCCAACGGGCACTGGCCGGATAGGCCGTTACTGAAATGCCATCGGTGAGTTCGTGAACTCCCGATGAACTGCCGCGGCCCGTACTACGTTCACAGGCATGACACCTGACCGTCGCGCACCGCAAGTCGTCGTACTGGGCGGAGGCTCTTGGGGCACCACCGTCGCATCCATCTGCGCCCGCCGCGGGCCGACTCTGCAGTGGGTACGGTCGGCGGACACTGCAGAAGACATCAACAAGAATCACCGTAACTCCGAGTATCTCGGCGAAGATGTCGCGCTGCCCGAAAGCCTCAAGGCGACAAACGATTTCAATGAAGCTGCGCATTGCGCCGACGTGATCGTCATGGGTGTGCCCTCGCACGGATTCCGCGGTGTGCTCACCGAACTGGCCAAGGAACTGCGGCCGTGGGTTCCGGTGATCAGCCTGGTCAAGGGCCTCGAGCAGGGAACCAACATGCGGATGAGCCAGATCGTCGAGGAGGTGCTACCCGGCCATCCCGCGGGCATCCTCGCCGGGCCGAACATCGCCAAAGAGGTGGCCGAGGGATACGCCGCCGCCGCAGTTCTGGCCATGCCCGACCGCAACCTGGCCGCCAACCTCGCAAGCATGTTCCGCACCAGCCGATTCCGTACCTACACCAGTGACGACGTCGTGGGCGTCGAGATCGCCGGAGCGTTGAAGAACGTCTACGCCATCGCTACCGGGATGGGCTACGCGATGGGCATCGGGGAGAACACCCGCGCCATGGTGATGACCCGCGCGGTCCGCGAGATGTCCAAGCTCGGTGAGGCCATGGGCGGCCAGCGCGACACCTTCTCCGGCCTGGCCGGCATGGGCGACCTGATCGTCACCTGCACCTCCAAGCGCAGCCGCAACCGCCACGTCGGTGAGGAGTTGGGCTCGGGCAAGACCGTGCAGGAGATCATCGCCGGCATGAACCAGGTGGCAGAGGGTGTCAAAGCCGCCAGCGTCATCATGGAATTCGCCGAGAAGTACGGCATCAGCATGCCGATCGCCCACGAGGTCGATGCGGTGGTCAACCACGGCTCCACCGTCGAACAGGCCTACCGCGGACTTATGGCGCGGACACCCGGCCACGAGGTCGACGGCACCCAGTTCTAGTTGAAGAACGTTCTAGTTGAAGAACGGATTGGTGCCCTCGGGGCGGTCCACCAGCGGCATGACGTCGTCGATGTAGCTGCCGGCCGGGCCGACGACGAAGCCCACCTGGTCGCGGCTGTTGACGCATGCCATTGCCCCGGCGCCGTCCATGCCGCAGCTGATCTCCCGGAAGCTCAGCCGGGTGTTGGGCGGCAACGCTTTGGCCCCACCGGTGCCGAAAAGAGGGTGCTCTGTCGTGCTGAACGACGGCGCCCCGGCCGGACCGCCGCTAACCAGATTGGCGCCGTCGGGTGCACCGGGCAGCGAACCGCTGCATCCGTAGCCCCCGGACTGCCGGTTGATCGCACACTGCACGCCAGCCGGTCCAGCAAACACATACATCGTTCCGTCATTGACCGCGTAAGGGACCGGACTGATGGGCGGATAGGCGTTGACGTTGGGAAGCGGCGGGGGAGGCGCGGGACTGGGTGTCGGCGAAGGATCGGCCAAGGCCGACACTGGCAAAGAAAAGCACGCCGCCGCGACAACGCCGATACCAGTCAGCAGGCTCCGGTTCACCATGACCACACCGTACCCAACCCAGCGAATCCCGCTTTTACAGTTGCAACCTCGCCAGATGGCCCTAAACTTAAGTGCAAGTAGGCGACATTTAGATGCACCCTGAGAAACTTTAGAAAGGCTATTGGCGGTGAACCGGCCCCTCAAAGACACGTTGCGCAGTAGCGCAACCGTGGTCGGAATCGCCGCGGGCCTGATGGCTCTCGGGTACACCGGGCAGACCGCCGATGGGTTTGTACACACCAACTTCACCGGGCCGCTGGGCCTGTTCGGGCCGGACTCCGTCGTGGCCGTCGACAACGACGTGATCGCGATCGGCAACGGCCCGAGTGACGCCAACGAGCTTGCCTCGCTGCTGAAGGCGACCACCCCCACGGGCAAACCGCGCCAGCCCAACCAACCGGTCTTCGAAGCGGGTTCGGCCCCGAAGACCAACCAGCTCAACGCCTCTCCCACGGCGCCGGCACCCGTGGTGACATCGGCCGGGCCTGCGGTGCAGTCCGCCCCGCAGATGGGCAGCACGCCGGTGGTCGACGCACAGGGCAAAATCGACTGCACCGGCGCGGTGAGTTGCCTGCTCGACCCGAAGACCAACGTGACAACGGTGACGTACTCCGACGGCACGATGGCAACCATTCAGCGGATCAACGGCATGACGATGGTCGCCTACCAGAACATCAACGACAAGCCGCAGAGCGCTTCCAAGCCTCAGACGCCGGCTTTCACGCCGATGCCCTTGCCAGCGCCAACGGTGACAGCCAAGCCCGCACCGTCACCGCTGGCGTCGGTCTCAGTACCCGCCGCGCCCGCAACGGCCCCGGAGGAGACCCCGGCGGTTGATTCAGTCCCGGCCATCAACCCCGGCCCGGCCGCCACGACCGCTACGCAGTCGGCGATCCCGGACATCAGCGCGAGCACTACGCGGCCGCGGGTGACCGTCAGCAAGCCGCCCCAGGATTACACCCCCTCGCGGAACAGCCCCCCGCCGCCCGCGGCGAGCACCCCCGGCACCTCATCCGGGGTCACCCGAGCGATCGACGCGGTCAAGAGCGCGGTGGACTCCGTCGTCGGTGCGGTCGGCAAGGCCGTCAACCCGGGTGCCTCGACCAGCGGCACACGCGGCGCTACGAACAACCCGGGCTGACCGCCCCACAACCCGGGCTCGACGCCCCGGCCTTCGCTAGTGGCCGGCCATCTTCTCCAGTCGCGCGATCCGCTCCTCCATGGGCGGGTGCGTGGAGAACAGCTTGCCCATCCGGTCTCCGGCGCGGAACGGGTTCGCGATCATCAGGTGCGCCTGGTCGGCCAGTTTCGGCTGGTCCGGCAGCGGGTCGAGTTGAACTCCGCCACTGATTTTGCGCAGCGCGGAGGCCAAGGCCAGCGGATCGCCGGACAACTCGGCACCGGACTCATCGGCCTGGTACTCCCGAGAGCGGGAAACGGCCATCTTGATCAGGGTGGCGGCGAACGGGCCGAGCAGCGAAACCAGAAGCATGGCAATGGGATTCGTACCGTTGCCATTGCGACGGCCACCGCCGGAGTAGCTGGCGAACATGGCCATCTGCGCCAGGCTGGTGATGATCGACGCCATCGCACCGGCCACGCAGGAGATCAGTATGTCGCGGTTGTAGACGTGCGACAGTTCGTGGCCCAGTACCGCGCGCAATTCGCGCTCGTCGAGGATGTCCAGGATGCCGGTGGTGCAACACACTGCCGCGTTACGCGGATTGCGGCCGGTGGCAAAGGCATTGGGGTTGTTGGTCTGAGCGATGAAAAGCCGGGGCATCGGCTGGTGCGCGGTGGTGGCGAGTTCCTTGACGATCGCGTAGATCTGCGGGGCCTGGACCTCGGTGATCGGCTGAGCGTTCATGGCCTTCAACGCCATCTTGTCGCTGTTGTAGTAGACGTAGACGTTCATGCCCACAGCCATCAACACCGACAGGTACATGGTGTTGCGGCCGAACAGCGACCCGATGTAGACGATCAACGACGACATGCCGACGAGCAGCAAGAACGTCTTCATCCGGTTAGCGGTCGGATGCCAGGTCATCAAGATCCTCCTATGGTCCCCGGCAGACTAACGCTTCGACGGGCCCTAGGAGTTCCGGATCCGATTAACCGTGTCGGTTGACGGTGTAATCCACCAGCGATGCCAGCGCCTGACGGCCCGGTCCGTCGGGCAGCCCGTCGAGTTCCTCGCGGGCCGCGGCGGCGTACTGCTGCACGGTCCGCTTCGCGGCGGCGATCCCGCCCGAGGCGCGCAGCAGTGCCAGGGCCTCGGCCAAGTCGTCGTCGTCCTCGATGGGACCCTTCAGCAATTCCCGCAGCCGATCGGCCTCCGGACCGGTCTCGCGCAGCGCGCACAGCACCGGAAGTGTGTGAACTCCCTCGCGTAAATCGGTGCCGGGCAATTTGCCGGACTCGTCGGGGTCGGCCTCGATGTCGATGATGTCGTCGGAGATCTGGAAGACCGTGCCGATGATGCTCCCGATGCGGCCCAGCCGCTCGGTCTGGTCGTCGGTGGCCCCGGAGAACGTGCCGCCGAACCGGCCGGCCGCGGCGATCAGGCAGGCCGTCTTCTCCGACACCACCTTGAGGTAGTGCGCGACGGCGTCGGCATCCTCGGCCGCGCCTCTGGTCTCGCGCATCTGGCCGGTGACCAGAAGGGCGAACGTCTCGGCGACGATCCGGACCGCGTCGGGGCCAAGTTGCGCCACCAGCCGCGACGCCGTCGCGAACAAGTAGTCCCCGGCCAGGATCGCGATGCTGTTACCCCAGCGGGCGTTGGCGCTCGGGGCTCCACGACGAACCGTGGCCTCGTCCATGACGTCGTCGTGATACAGGGTCGCGAGATGGACCAGTTCGACCACCGCGCCGGCCACCGTCACCTGCGAGCTGGTCGGATCCGGGCCGACGTGGGCCGACAGCACGGTGAACAGCGGCCGGAAGCGCTTGCCGCCGGCCTCGAACAGGTGCAGCGCGACGTCCGTCATCAGGTCGTCGCCGCCACGGAGTTCAGTAGCGATGAGGTCCTCGACACGGGCCACCCCGTCGCGCACGCTCTGCGCGAAATCAGGGTCACCGAAGTCCACCCCCGCCACCACACTCGCCGGTGTCCTCACCCTGCCAACATACTGGGGGGCGTGGATGAGGTAGACCGGCGGGCAGGAGCGGAGCGACTCGGGGCAGGAGCGGAGCGACTCGGGGCAGACGTCGTCGTAGTGGGGGCAGGGCCGTCGGGTTCGGCCGCCGCGGCGTGGGCGGCCCGGTCGGGCCGCGAGGTGCTGCTGATCGACTCGCGTGAGTTTCCGCGCGACAAGCCGTGCGGCGACGGGCTGACCCCGCGAGCCGTTTCGGAATTGCAGCTGCTGGGCCTGGGCGACTGGCTCGACGGGCACATCCGACACCACGGGTTGCGGTTGGCCGGGTTCGGCTCCACGGTCGAGGTGCGCTGGCCTGGCGCGGCGTTCCCGTCGTGGAGTTCGGCAGTGCCTCGCATGGAACTCGACGACCGGATTCGCATCGCGGCCGAGGAGTCCGGTGCCAGCATGCTGCTGGGCTCCAAAGCGGTTGACGTGGTGCGGGATTCGGCCGGGCGGGTCACCGAGGTGGTGCTGGCCGACGGCCGGCGGGTCGGTTGCCGCTGGCTGGTGGTCGCGGATGGCGCCCGCTCGACGTTGGGACGCGTGCTCGGGCGGCAGTGGCATCAGGAGACGGTGTACGGGGTGGCCGCGCGGGGCTATCTGGCCTCACCGCGGTCGGATGAGCCGTGGATCTCCTCGGACCTTGAACTGCGCTCGACTGCCGGGGAGGTACTGCCGGGGTACGGCTGGATCTTCCCGTTGGGCAACGGCGAGGTGAACATCGGCGTGGGGGCATTGGCCACCGTCAAGCGCCCCGCAGACATCGCTCTGCGGCCGCTGATCGCGCATTACACGGCGTTGAAGGCCGACGCGTGGGGTTTCTCCGGTCCCCCGCGAGCCGTCGCGTCGGCACTGCTGCCGATGGGCGGGGCGGTCTCCGGGGTGGCGGGGCCGAACTGGATGCTGGTCGGCGATGCCGCCTCGTGCGTGAACCCGCTGAACGGCGAGGGCATCGACTACGGACTCGAGACGGGGCGCATGGCGGCGGGCATGCTGGGCGCCGGAGATCTCTATGCAGCCTGGCCGGCACTGCTGCGCTCGCACTACGCCCGCGAGTTCTCCGTGGCGCGCCGCTTGGGGTTGCTGTTGACCCTGCCGAGGTTCCTACCGTTCGCCGGCCCGGTGGGGATGCGCTCGGAACGTGTGATGGAGATCATGGTGCGGGTCATGGGCAATCTTGTGAGCGACGACGACGCCGACTGGGTGGCGCGAACGTGGAGACTCTCCGGCGCCGGCTCGCGACTGATCGACCGCCGAAAGCCGTTCGCCTAGCGGCCCCGAGTGCCAGGGATCGACAGCACTGCGCTGGCGATTGTGTCGATCATGGCTTGACGGCGCCGTGCAGAGCCACGATGCCACCGGACAGATTGCGCCAGCGCACCGCACTCCACCCGGCGTCTTCGATCCGGCGGGCCAGTGCACGTTGGTCGGGCCAGGCCCGGATGGACTCGGCCAGGTAGATGTAGGCCTCCGGGTTGCTCGATACGGATTGGGCCACCCGAGGCAGCGCCCGCATCAGGTACTCCTTGTAGACCGTCGAGAACACCGGCACGGTCGGGGTGGAGAACTCACACACCACGAGCCGTCCGCCGGAGCGGGTGACCCGCGCCATCTCGCGTAGCCCAGCGAGGTTGTCGACAACGTTGCGCAGCCCGAAACTGATGGTCACCGCGTCGAAGGCACCATCGGCGAAGGGCAGGCCGGTGGCGTCGGCGGCGACCTTGGGGACGGGCCGGGCCGCCCCGGCGCGCAACATGCCCACCGAGAAGTCGGCCGCCACGCACCATGCGCCGGACTTGGCGAGTTCGACCGTCGACACCGCGGTGCCGGCCGCCAGATCCAGGACCGTCTCACCCGGTTTCAGCCGCAGGGCCTCGCGGGTGGCCCGACGCCAGTACCGGTCCTGGCCGGCGGAGAGCACCGTATTGGTGATGTCATACCGGCGGGCCACGCCGTCGAACATCGACGCGACGTCGCGGGGGTTCTTGTCCAGGGACGCACGGCTCACCCCGAAGACGCTACCGGTTACGCGGGGATGAGGACCTGCACGTCCAGTGGCATCGCGTACAGGAGGCGCGGCACCGCGGAAAGTCGCGTGCAGGGCTCCTCGGCGACCATGGCGAAGCCGGCCTTCTCGGCGAGCCCGCGGGCCGGGGTGTTCGTCTCGCGGATCAGCATGACGGCAGTCAGCGCACCCGACTCCCGACTGATTCGGATCCGTTCGGCGCTGAGCGCGCTCCCCAACCCGCGACCCCCGTCTTCGACGTAGAGCCCGCCGAAGTGGGCCGTCTCGGCTGTCACTCGGACGAAGGCACATGCCGCCACCGACTGATCGGGTCGTTCGAAGACGAGGACGTGGGTCGTCGCGTCGTCGAGGCGGGCATTCCAGGCATCCACTCCGTGCTCGGAATGTGCCCACGCACTGGCCGACTCGGAATCGACCCACTTCGCGTAGGTGCGAATCGCGATCGGCAGGACGAAGCGGGCGAGCTTGGCGCCCTGACCTGACGTGTAGCGGGACAGCGTGTGGTTCATGATGACCGAAAAGATACTTCGCAGTTCCGCGGCAAAAGGGGATTCTTATCGGCCATTCGGCGACATCGAGTCGAACTTTTCGAAAACGCAGGCACACGCCTAGGCGGTACCGGCCCGGCGGACACGCCGCATCGCCCGCTCGACCATCTGGTCGCTGAGACAGATCAACCGATCCTCGTGGCCGGCCGGCATGGTGTAGGCCAGCTTGCGCAGTTCGATCGCGAACGCATGCAGATCTCTGCGAAATGACGCTTCGTTCATAGGTTCAAGGTGCCCGCGTACCGCCGGGCTCAAACCCGTCGGCAGGGATTTCACAGGCGCGATTGTTAACACGCTGTTCCAGCCGCACCAACCCGGCCAGGATCAGACCGCCCACCATCCAGCCGGCCAGGGCGGTCGAGGCGGCCGGGATGATCGCCAGCGTGGCGTTACGGTCCTTGACCCGAACCAGATTGGGACTGTTCTTGTCGTATTCGACGTAGATCCGCATTCCCGGAGCCAGTTCGGATGGATACAGCACGCCGAGTTCGGGCCGGTAGGTGACACGGTCGGGAGCGACGAATTCGATGGTCGAGCGGCGCGGCCCGGCCGACAGCACCTCAGCCTCAGCCGTGCCCATGTTCCGCTCGATCTGCCGGTCGTTCCGCCAGGCGCCGGCGACCAGCAGTACCGCCTGCAGGGTAACGATGCCCATCAGGATCCAGACTGCAGTCTTGGCCCAGCGCAACGCTTTTCGCTCGCCGGTGTCGGGCAGGTCGGAGTCCCGCCAGGGCAGTGCGGCTTCAACCGCGGGACGCGCCCGCTCCTGAAACAGCTCGACCAACCGTTCGATCACAGCGCCGCCCGGATCGAGGCGTGCAGTTGACGCAGCGTCGAGCGATCGGTCTTGACCTCCAGCACCCGGATGCCCTCGTGAGGTTCGTCGAGTGCTGCGCCCAGTCCGTCGAGTTCGATCTGGTGCGCTTCCACGTGATAGGCCCGGCACAGCGCGCCGACGTCCACGTCGTGCGGGGTGCCGAAGACTCGGGACGAGACGTCGGAGAA
>CAIOYU010000691.1 GCA_903862565.1 uncultured Actinomycetes bacterium
AGGGCAGCGTGATCCGCCAGAACGTCTGCCACCACGTCGCGCCGAGGGTGGCGGCGGCTTCCTCCTGGTCGGTTCCCAGTTCGTGCAGTACTGGTTCGACCTCGCGGATCACGAACGGTACCGTGACGAAAATGCTCGCCAGCACGATGCCGGGCAGTCCGAAGATGATCTTCAGTCCCAGCCCGTTCTCGACGACACCGAGCAGTCCGGCGCTGCCCCACAACAGGATCAGGGCCACGCCGACCACCACCGGCGAGACGGCGAACGGCAGGTCGATGACGGCTTGAAGCAGACCTTTGCCACGAAATCGCTTGCGCGCCAGCAGCAGTGCGGTGGGTACGCCGAAAATCACGTTGAGCGGGACAACGATCGCCACCACCAGAAGCGACAGTTGCAGTGCCGCGATCGCGGCCGGGGTGGTGATCGAGCCGACGAATGCGCCCACGCCTGGCGCGAAGGTGCGCCACAGGATCAGCCCGACGGGGACCACCACCAGGATCACCACATAGCCCACAGCGACGGCCCTGAGCAGACGCCGGGCCCACGGCGACAGCGTCATTCGGCCGCCTCCTGCCGCCTGGCCGTCCGCGAGCCGACGACGCGCAGGGCGAGAAGGATCAGGAACGACACGACGAGCAGCACGATGGACACCGCTGCCGCGGCGGTGCGGTCGTCGTTCTCGATCAGGGTGCGAATCCACTGCGAGGACACTTCGGTCTCCCCGGGCACTGCGCCACCGATGAGCACCACCGACCCGAACTCGCCGATCGCGCGGGAGAACGCCAGGCCCGCCCCGGACAGCAGGGCCGGCAGCAGCGCCGGCAGGATCACCCGGCCGAAGATC
The DNA here is from genome assembly GCA_903862565.1 of uncultured Actinomycetes bacterium. Taxonomy (GTDB): domain Bacteria; phylum Actinomycetota; class Actinomycetes; order Mycobacteriales; family Mycobacteriaceae; genus Mycobacterium. The sequence continues at coordinate 845 of CAIOYU010000691.1, forward strand.
ACCGGAGCGCTGGCTCCCAACGAGGCCGCCGCTTCCTCGACCTCGCGGTCCAGTTCGAGCAGCACCGGTTGGACCGAGCGCACCACGAACGGCAGGGTCACGAAGAGCAGGGCCACGCCCACGCCCCACCGGGTGTGCTGCAGGTGCAGATTCACCGGACTGCCCGGCCCGTAGAGCGCCAGCATCACCAGGCTCGCCACGATGGTCGGCAGCGCGAACGGCAGGTCGATGACGGTGTCCACCAGCCGCCGGCCCGGGAAGTTGTCGCGGGTCAACACCCACGCGACCAACAGGCCGAACACCGCGTTGACCAGTGCGACACCGATGGAAATGATCAGCGTCACCCGGAATGACTCGACTGCCGCCGACGAGGTGATCGCCTCCCAGAACGCACCCCAGCCACCCCGGGCCGATTGCCACACGATGGCCGCCAGGGGCAGCAGCACGATGACGCTCAGCCAGATCGAGGCAGCACCGACCAGGCCCGGCGTCGCGGAGTGACGCCGGGCCCAGGTCGAGCTGTCAACAGCTGAGGTCACCCAGTGGCTTTCTTGTAGATCGTGGTGATCGCGCCATTGTCCTTGTCGAAAAGCTTGGCATCCACAGTTTTCCATCCGCCGAGATCGGCGATGGTCCACAACTTCTCCGGGGCCGGGAAGTCCTTGACGAAGTCCGCGGCCACACCCGGGTCGACCGGACGGAAACCGGCCTGCGCCCAGATCTTCTGGCCCTCGCTGGTGAACAGGAAGTTCTTCAGCGCGAGAGCCTTGTCGGCGTGGGCGCTGCCGGACACCAGCGCCACCGGGTTCTCGATCTTGAACGTCTGCGGCGGGTTGATGTGCTCCACGTCCTTGCCCTGACGTTCGATGTTGATCGCTTCGTTCTCGTAGCTGATCAGCACGTCGCCGCTCCCCTGCAGGAACACGTCGGTGGCTTCACGGCCCGAACCCGGCCGCATCGTGATGTGTTCGCCCACGAGCTTGCCGACGAAGTCCAACCCGGCCTGCTCGTTCTTGCCGCCGTCGCTCTTCGCGGCGTACGGGGCGAGCAGGTTCCACTTGGCCGACCCCGAACTCAGCGGGCTGGGGGTGATCACCTCGATGCCGGGGGCCAGCAGATCGTCCCAGTCCTTGATGTTCTTGGGGTTGCCCTTGCGGACCACCAGCGACACCACAGACCCGAACGGGATGCCCTTGGTCACGTCGGAGTTCCACTCCGGCGCCACCTTGCCGGCCTTGACCAGTCGGGTCACGTCCGGTTCGACGGAAAAGTTGACGATGTCGGCGGGCTTGCCGTCGGCCACCGCGCGGGACTGATCGCCAGAGGCGCCGAAGGACGTGGTGACGCCCACGCCCTTGCCGTCCGGGGTCGCGGCGAAGGCCGGAATGATCTTGCTCCAGCCCGGCTCCGGAACGGCGTAGGCGACGACATTGAGGGTGGTCTCAGCGTTCTCGCCGCCCTTGTCGCCGACGACGTCGCTGGCCCCGCCACCGCAGGCGGTCAGCGCGGTTGCCGTCACGGCCAGGGCGGCGACGGTACGCCAGAGGGGCAGCTTCCGGGAGCGTGTCCGGGAGGTCTTCATTACGGCCTTTCTTCTGTGGTGATCGGGGTTCGTGATCTGGCTGCAAACCGATTACCCGTCACGACAGAATTGCGGTGCGCACACAGCGAAAGCCACCGACAACCTTAACCACGAACGGGCGACAGGGTCAGCGACAACAGCAAACATCGGCAAAGCGGCAAACACCGTCGGCGAACGCCGCCACGATGTCGATCCCGTCCGCTGCCGAATGCACGTCGCGAGCCTAACAGGGCTCAGCGGTTCAGCAACCACACCACAACGACGAGGAGGAGAAGGGCCACGAGGGCCAGGCGCACCCGGGAACTCGGCATACCGCTCACCGCTCTTGCCCTTCTAGCTGGGGTGTTGCGTCATCGAGCCGTCGCAGAAGCCTCACGCCGGGAGCCTCCTTCACGTCGTGCAGTACGCGGGTCACCCAACCCAGAGCAACATTAAGAATCATCGCGATTCCATATGCCAGGGCCAGGACGATCGGCATGACGATGACGGTCTGCAGCACGAAACCGCGCCCGGACAGCCACAACTCCGCGCCGTCCCACCAGTTCAGGAACCCGGCCATTCGCCCAGCCTATGCCCCGGTCGGCGAAAGACCGTCGCCCGGGCATCGGAGTGCGCCATGATGTCGGGATGGCGCTACACCTGGGATCAGTAGGGGAACCAGCAGGTGAAAGCATGCGACCCAGCGGCGGCGAACGACAGGGTATCGAGTTGTCGGCCGCCAAACCGGGCCCGTATCCGCCGCCGGCTGGGCACCGCAGTCCGTTTCCGCCGATCGCCGACTACGCCTTCCTGTCGGACTGCGAGAACACCTGCCTGGTGTCGGCAGCCGGATCGGTGGAGTGGATGTGCATTCCGCGGCCGGACTCCCCCAGCGTGTTCGGGGCGATCCTGGATCGCGGCGCCGGGCATTTCCGGCTGGGGCCCTACGGCGTGACGGTGCCGGCCGCGCGGCGCTACCTGCCGGGCAGCCTGATCATGGAAACCACCTGGCAGACGCCCACCGGCTGGATCATCGTGCGCGACGCGCTGGTCATGGGCCCGTGGCACGACCTGGACAGGCGGTCGCGCACCCACCGCCGCACCCCGATGGACTGGGATGCCGAGCACCATCTGCTGCGCACGGTGCGCTGCGTAAGCGGCACGGTCGAACTCGTCATGAACTGCGAGCCGTCCTTCGATTACGGACGGATCAACGCGACGTGGGAGTACTCGGCCAACGCCTATGGCGAGGCGATCGCCCGCGCCCGCAACGACTCGGACGACCATCCGACCCTGCGGCTGACCACCAACCTGCGCATCGGCCTGGAAGGTCGGGAGGCCCGGGCTCGCACCCGGCTCAAGGAGGGCGACAACGTCTTCGTCGCGCTGTCCTGGTCCAAGCACCCGGCACCGCAGACCTACGAAGAGGCCACCGACAAGATGTGGCAGACCAGCGAAGCCTGGCGCCAATGGATCAATATCGGTCATTTCCCGGACCATCCGTGGCGGGCGTACCTGCAGCGCAGCGCATTGACCCTCAAGGGGTTGACCTATTCGCCGACCGGTGCCCTGCTGGCCGCGAGCACCACGTCATTGCCGGAGACTCCCGGCGGCGTGCGCAACTGGGACTACCGCTACGCCTGGGTGCGCGATTCGACCTTCGCCCTGTGGGGTTTGTACACCCTGGGCCTGGACCGCGAGGCCGACGACTTCTTCTCCTTCATCGCCGATGTGTCGGGGGCCAATAACGGTGAGCGGGAACGACTTCAGGTGATGTACGCCGTCGGCGGGGAACGTGAACTCGTCGAGGGTGAGCTCGACCACCTCTCCGGGTACGACGGCGCCCGGCCAGTCCGCATCGGCAACGGCGCGTACAACCAACGCCAGCATGACATCTGGGGCACGATGCTGGATTCGGTCTATCTGCACTGCAAGTCGCGGGAGAACATCTCCGACGCGCTGTGGCCGGTGCTCAAGGATCAGGTCGAGGAGGCGGTCAAGCACTGGCGCGAACCCGACCGCGGCATCTGGGAGGTTCGCGGCGAACCGCAGCACTTCACCTCATCGAAAGTCATGTGCTGGGTGGCCATGGACCGCGGCGCGAAACTGGCCGAACTGCAGGGCGCCAAGAGCTACGCCCAGCAGTGGCGGGCGATCGCCGAGGAGATCAAGGCCGACATCCTGGCCAACGGCGTGGACGCCAGAGGCGTGCTCACCCAGCGCTACGGCAGCGACGCCCTGGACGCCTCGCTGCTGCTCGTTCCGCTGCTGCGGTTCCTGCCGTCCGACGACCCGCGGGTGCGGGCCACCGTGCTGGCCATCGCCGACGAACTGACCGAGGACGGCCTGGTGTTGCGCTACCGCACCGAGGAGACCGACGACGGACTCACCGGCGAGGAGGGTTCGTTCACCATCTGTTCGTTCTGGCTCGTGTCGGCGCTGGTGGAGATCGGCGAGATCAGCCGGGCGCGGCACCTGTGCGAGAGACTGCTGTCCTTCGCAAGCCCGTTGCACCTCTATGCCGAGGAGATCGAGCCCAGTACCGGCCGCCACCTGGGGAACTTCCCGCAGGCGTTCACCCACCTGGCGCTCATCAACGCCGTCGTTCACGTCATCCGCGCCGAGGAGCAGGCCGACAGCACCGGAGGGTTCCAGCCCGCGAACTCCCCCACCTGAGGGCGCCGGCGGTGGGGGCTACTTGCCCTTCTTGTCGCCCGCCTTGTCACCGGCGGCGTCGGACGACAGCGCGGCGACGAATGCCTCCTGCGGCACCTCGACCCGGCCGATGGTCTTCATCCGCTTCTTGCCTTCCTTCTGCTTCTCCAGCAGTTTGCGCTTGCGGGTGATGTCACCGCCGTAGCACTTGGCCAGCACGTCCTTGCGGATGGCCCGGATGTTCTCGCGGGCAATGATTTTCGAGCCGATAGCGGCCTGCACCGGCACCTCGAACTGCTGGCGCGGGATGAGTTCCTTGAGCTTGACGGTCATCTTGTTGCCGTAGGCCTGCGCGGAGTCCTTGTGCACGATCGCGCTGAACGCGTCGACGGCCTCGCCCTGCAGCAGGATGTCGACCTTGACCAGTGCGGCCTCCTGCTCGCCTGCTTCCTCGTAGTCCAGGCTGGCGTAGCCGCGGGTGCGGGACTTCAACGAGTCGAAGAAGTCGAAGATGATCTCGCCCAACGGCATTGTGTAGCGCAATTCGACCCGCTCAGGAGACAGGTAGTCCATGCCGCCGAGTTCGCCACGCCGGGACTGGCACAGTTCCATGATGGTGCCGATGAACTCGCTCGGCGCGATCACCGTGCACTTGACCACCGGTTCGTAGATCTCACGCATCTTGCCCTCCGGCCAGTCCGAGGGGTTGGTGACGACCTTCTCGGCGCCACCTTCCTCGACGACGCGGTAGACCACGTTCGGCGCGGTGGAGATCAGATCGAGGTCGAATTCGCGCTCGAGGCGTTCGCGGGTGATCTCCATGTGCAGCAGACCCAGGAAGCCGCAGCGGAAGCCGAAGCCGAGCGCCACCGACGTCTCCGGTTCGTAGGTCAGCGCAGCGTCGTTGAGTTGCAGCTTGTCCAGCGCGTCGCGCAGGTTCGGGTAGTCCGACCCGTCGACGGGGTACAGACCCGAGTAGACCATCGGCTTGGGTTCGCGGTAGCCGGTCAGCGCCTCGGTGGCGCCGTTGCGCGCCGAGGTGACGGTGTCACCGACCTTGGACTGGCGGACGTCCTTCACACCGGTGATCAGATAACCGACCTCGCCCACACCGAGCCCCTGCGTGGGCTTGGGCTCCGGAGACACGATGCCCACCTCGAGCAGTTCGTGGGTCGCGCCGGTGGACATCATCTTGATCTTCTCGCGCGGGGTGATCTTGCCGTCGACCACCCGGACGTAGGTGACCACGCCGCGGTAGATGTCGTAGACGGAGTCGAAGATCATCGCCCGTGCCGGGGCGTCGGCGTCGCCGGTCGGCGCCGGGACCTGGCGGATGACCTCGTCGAGCAAGGCCTGCACACCCTCGCCGGTCTTGCCCGACACCCGCAACACGTCGGACGGCTCGCAGCCGATGATGTGCGCGATCTCACCGGCGTAGCGCTCCGGGTCCGCCGCCGGCAGGTCGATCTTGTTGAGCACCGGGATGATCGTCAGGTCGCGGTCCAGCGCCAGGTAGAGGTTGGCCAGGGTCTGCGCCTCGATGCCCTGGGCCGCGTCGACCAGCAGCACGGCACCCTCGCAGGCCTCCAGCGCCCGGGACACCTCGTAGGTGAAGTCGACGTGACCCGGGGTGTCGATCAGGTGCAGGACGTAGTCGGTGTCCCCCACCTTCCAGGGCAGCCGCACGTTCTGGGCCTTGATAGTGATGCCGCGTTCGCGCTCGATGTCCATCCGGTCGAGGTACTGGGCGCGCATGTCCCGGTCGGCGACGACGCCGGTCAGCTGCAGCATCCGGTCGGCCAGCGTGGACTTGCCGTGGTCAATGTGAGCGATGATGCAGAAGTTCCGAATCTGCGCCGGCGCCGTGAACGTCTTGTCGGCGAAACTGCTGATGGGAATCTCCTGGTAAGAGGTACTCGGGCGGGGTTTTCCGAATACTCAGCGTATCGACTCGGGGAGGTCCGGTTTCACAGGCCTCGCTATGCTGTCGAGAATGGCGTCGCAGTGGAAGACGTTTCAGCAGATTCTGAAGAACACCGAGCACCTGGTCTTCAACGAGGCGCCCAAGTTCATCCGTCACTTTCAGAATCCGGCGAACGTGCAACGGGTGATCCAGCAGGGCATTCTGCTGGGCATTGAGGCACTTGTGGCCACTGCCCTCCCGCAGCCTGCTCAGATCGAGATCACCGCAGGACGCCCCGTGACCCGGGAGAGTGTTCCCACCTCCCACCGCGCCCGCCGACTGGTCTACGCACCCAATCTCGACGGCCGGGCCGATCCCGGCGAGGTCGTGTGGACCTGGGTGGTCTACGAGGACGATCCCACCCGCGGCAAGGACCGGCCCGTTCTCGTCGTCGGACGGGACCGCCAGACCCTGCTGGGACTCATTCTCTCCAGTCAGCCGCACTACGCCCACGACCGCGCCTGGGTAGAGATCGGAGCGGGGAACTGGGACTCAGGTGACGACAGCGGAGCGGGCCGCCCCAGCTTCGTGCGCCTAGACCGGGTGCTCGACGTCCCCGAGGAGAGCATCCGCCGGGAGGGCGCAATCCTGGACCGGACCACCTTCGAGGTGGTGGCCGTGCGGCTGCGCACCGAGTACTCCTGGAGTTGACGTACCCCTGGAATTGACGGGCCCCTAGCCGCCCTGGG
>CAIOYU010000692.1 GCA_903862565.1 uncultured Actinomycetes bacterium
AGTGGACTTTGCGCCGTCATAGTCGGACCGATACGTGCCATCGAGTACTGGCCCGGGTGCGGTGGAGTTTTTTGAGCTATTGAAGTAGACGACGGAACCGAGGGCTATTGCCACTACGAAAGCCAGAACTACGCCCACCAAGACTGGGGGCCGCCATCGACGTCCGTCGGGCATCTGCCCGGTTGCCTGCAACTGCCAATCCGCCGCCTGGGTGCGGTAGTCACTGACTGACGGTCCGGTGGTCCTTTCGTCTAAAGCGTTGGCGAACTGTGTACACGTGGTGAAGCGGCGGGCGGGGTCCTTCGCCAAAGCTGTCGTCATCACGTCATTTGCGGCCGCGAGATCTGGGCGCTTATCGCCGAGTTTGGGCGGTGCTTCCGAGAGGTGTTGGCTGATAACCGCGACTGGATTTTGTTGCTGGAAGGGCGCCCCCCCAGTGAGCAGATGGAACGTGGTGGCGGCGAGGGCATATTGATCCGCTCGGCCATCGAGACTTGAGCCCATCAACTGTTCAGGGGCGGCATAGGCGACCGTGCCAAGGGTGAAATTCGTCGCGGTTAGACCGCTTGTGTCCACCAATTGTCGGGCGATGCCAAAATCAGCCAGAAAGACTCGGCGTTCACCGCTGTCCTGAGGTTGGGTAAGGAGGATGTTTGCAGGCTTGACGTCGCGATGCAGTAAGCCCTGCTGATGTGCGTGGTCGAGGGCACTAGCGACTGCTTTGACAATAGTCCCAGCCTCGTCAATGGGCATGCCGGCCGGATACCGGCTGCGAAGCAACTGTGCTGCATCGGTGCCCTCGACGTACTCGGTGGCGATCCATAGCTGTCCGTCGAACTCGCCACGGTCGTGCACGGTGACGATATTCGGGTGTTTGAGGGCGGATGCCAGGTCTGCTTCCCGGATGAAACGCTGCCGGAACTCCTCGTCGGAGGAATCATCAGGCCGCAGGACCTTCAAGGCGTCTTCGCGTGGCAGTCGTGGGTGTCGGGCTAGGTACACCTCGCCCATTCCGCCGGAGCCAATCAGTCGCACGATGGTGTACCCGGCGAAGGTCTCACCCACGGACAGCGACACAGGCGAATGGTAATCAGTCACCGGCTGCCGCTCGTCGGTTTCGGCTGCGACCGGGTCCGACCGACTACGAGCAGATCGAACGCAACAAGCTGGCCGCTACGCGCGGTTGGCTCGTCGCCCCGTCGCCCACGCCCACGACCGCCGCCGAGGTGGTCATGGGCCGCTACCTCAAGTGCACCCCCGAGGAGCGCGCCGCCATGATCGAGGCGGGGAACAGGCGCTACGCGCCACTCGCCAGCCAGCGCAGCAACTGGATCGCCTTCCTGCGCCGCTACGAGGACGAACGCAGACGTGTCCAGACGCACCCTCACCGCCCGCGAGCAGGTCGCCGTAACAGTAGACCGTCGGCGACGAGGTCGCCGTGTTTGGCCGGGTCGTGACCGTACATCCAGTACAGAAAGTTGTACACGTGGGTCTGATTCGTCGAGTGTTTGTCGGCGAAATCATCCTCGGTGATGCCTTTGTCGCGGGCGGCGTATAACTCGAACAAGGGAGCGTAATCCCTGACAGCCGGGCTTCTGTTCTCAGAATCCCGTGTAGACCTGAGGCGGAGCGACCGGAACGGCGATCCTGTTCGGGCAGTAAGCCCTAGAGGCCGCAACCCTTATTGGGTAGAGCTGGCCGGGGTTGACCCCCTGGCCGTAGAGCGGCAGCACGGTGTCCCAGTAGGGCCCGTCACTCGCGCAGAACGCTTGTGCGTAGGCGATGAGTGCGTCGTCTTGGCCGGGGATGTTGTTGGCGCGGATGACTTCGAGGAACTGTTGATCCTGGACGTCGGCCTGCGCAGCCGGAGACGTGGCGCAGGCGATGACGACGGCGATCGCGGCGGTCGAGACTCTCGCGATTCCTCTGAGCATTGGTGCCGCGACGCGCCCGATTTCGCTCATTTTGTTGATCCTCTTCCTGGATTTGTCGTTCATATTCCGCACCGGCAAGTCTCGCCCAGTCGGGGCTGCTGCGAGGGGGTATTGAACTACCCGGGTTCAGGGTTTCGCGCCCCGCCGTCCTATCTGCGTTTGCTGAAGAAGTGCGGACGCATGAATCGCGGCCGGGGCACTGGTGCGGCTGCTGGGCGCTGCCTGCCCGCCCGCCATGAGCACATATTGAGCACAACTGAGCGTGAGTAACAGGTAACTGCATGATCGAGTGTGAACTGAATTAGCTGATAGCGGCCACAAATGATCAGCAGCCAGGTAGCCGATGAGGGTTCGAATCCCTCCGCCCGCACTTTTAGAAGACGGTGTACCCGCCGTCGATCACCAGTGTCTGGCCGGTGAAATAGCTTGAGCCAGAACTGGCCAGCCACACCGCGACGGCCTCGAAGTCTTCCGGTGTGCCCCAGCGCCGCAGCGGTACCCGGGGCAGGATCTTGGCCTGGGCAGCCGGGGAGTCCAGCAGGCTCTCGGTCATCGCCGCCCGGGTCCATCCGGGCACGATCGCGTTGACGCGGATCTTCTCTCGCGCCAACTCCACGGCCAGGCCGCGCGCCATGGCGGTCAGTGCCGCCTTCGCCGCCGCGTAGTGGGTGGCGAAAGCCAAACCGTCGCTCATCGACACACTGCTGGTGAACACGATCGAACCGGTGCCCCGGGACTTCATGTGCCCGGCGACCGCGCGCACGGTGTAGAACTGCCCGTCAAGATTCACCGCCATCACCCGACGCCACTCGGCGGTCGTCATGGTGTCGATGGGTGCGGGGTGTCCGGCCACGCCGGCGTTGGCGAAGCAGGA
>CAIOYU010000693.1 GCA_903862565.1 uncultured Actinomycetes bacterium
CCCAGGAGTCCTTGCAGCCCCGGCATCTTGTTGACCGTGATTCGACCCGATGCATCGCCCAGGAACACCGCCACGTCGGTGGGATCTTGATGTGTCGCCGCCGCCGCTCCGCCGAAGGGATCTCCCGGGGTTCCTGAACCGACCTGGATCGTCACCACCCGAGAACCGTCGCTCCAGGGAGCCAGGAGGTTCTTTCCCCTCGGATTCGCGGGGGCGACCCGCACGGTGAAGGAGTCAGATCCGCTGAATTCCTGAGCGCCGCTGTAGGTGTAGCGCCCCAGCTCACCCATCTCGACGGTTCCGAATTTCGGCGCCTCGATGACGGCGTACGTCAGCGTGTCACCGTCGGGGTCGATCGCGTTGATACGACCCTCGATGGTCTTTGCGTCGGAGCTGCTGCTTGTTTGGATCGGGGAGACACTCGGGGCGCTGTTGAAGAAGTTCTTCCGCACGATCAGCAAGGCGCCCTCGAGATTGTTGACCAGGTCGCTGGAGGGAAGACTGGCCAGCCAGTTACCCATCACGTTGAAGAGCTTCTTCTCCGCGGCGACGATCTGGGCGCGGGCCGCCATTATCTTCGGCGGAACCACTTTGCCAGCCCCGCCAACGGCCCCGCCCGACGAGGGCACCAACGTAGTGAGCGCGGACTTGCTGGACTGGAGCGGAGTCGGCCCGTTCACCGCCTCGGGAGGCACAGCAGTGCCCAGCAGAAGTGTGGGCTCGCCGGCACCGGTCACCGCCACCTCGGCCACCGACTCCTCGCTACCCGCCGCCGCGGGGGCCGCGGACCGAACAGCCACCGCGGCCGGCTGCTGAGGGCCGGACTTCGCCGCAGCACCGGAGCGCCGCCCTGGCCGCAACGCCGGAACAGCGGCAGCAGGCTGCGCCACACGGGCCGCGCCGGCCGGGACCGGTGAGGTGACCTGTCCCCGCACCGTCGACCGGGTGACCCCACCGGCGGGCCCCCTCGGGGTCGGCGTCGACCGGACGGCCCCGCGACTCGCGGACCCCGTCGGCGCCGCCGCACCAGCGTCCACCGCGCCGCCCGAGGCGGTGCTGTCCTGACCGTCGGCCGCGGCTACCGCCTGCGGGCCGGCGAGAAACAACCCCACCGCGAACGCCGCTGCACCCCCCCGTGCGAACTTCTGCGCCTTCTTGGAACCCCTACCTGACCCTCTGACACTCATTTTCGGCGCTCTCCGCTAGGCCTATGTGATAGACACCACTATCGGATTGCCATGCTTCCACAGCGGGAACAAAAGCCAAAAAGAACTGTCGTTAAATTTTTATAAGTGACCGTTCAGGGCACTGTCAGGTTGGCACTGTCACGTTAGTGGAGGTCAGTGGCATCTCTTCGCACTTTCGACCCCGGCGGCATGGCCTTCAGGTTTCACGACGATGCGGGGCCCACGCCGGCCGAGACGCTGCGGATCAAGGCTTAATCGTCAAGCGCAATCAGACCCGGGACGTCTTGGACGTGGCGGCGCTATCCGACCGGTTCGGCACCGACTGGTCCGCCGGTGTCCTCGTCGGCATCGACGACTATTACGACGCCACCGCGGGCGGCGGGAGCGCCGTCGCCTCCCAACTGGTCCGCCAACTCGGCGAACCGCGACCCAAGGATCACCGCACCATCCGGCAGCTGACGGCGTCGGCCGGGCGATCGCTCGCGCACGCCAGCGGGCGGAGAACCGCGCACGCGCGGAGGTTCGCCGGCGCCTGGCCGCTCTCGTGGCCGGCTCCGGCTTCACTGCAGGGTCATTGCCGGGCGAACCGCCCGCCCTGGGCGACGACTGCGCCGTCGGGGGCCGCATCCCCGACGGTGATCTCGGCGGTGATGCTGTGCGAACAGTTCTTCGCGTTGGGCACCGTGGACTCCCCGAGATGGGTCGCCCCTGGTGCTTGACCGCTTCGATGAGGAACAACTCCTGCAGGCGAGCGAGCCGCTCGGGCTGCTCCGCGGCGATGTTGTGCGCCTGGCTGTGATCGTCGGGGGCATACAGTTCTCAGTCGTCCCCGGCCAGTGGCGGGTGATCACCGCTGAGAATCCAGGGCACCAGGTGGATCGTGCAGGCCGACCATCCCTGGTGGTAGATGCCGCGGTTGCCGACCAGCTCGAAATACTGCGTCCTATGACGTTCGGGGGCATCAGCACCATCGAATGCGTAGGTGAATGCTGTTCCCTCCATTCGTTTTTGGTCCACCCCATTGACGGTCAGCGGCGCCGGAAGGCCGGCGGCCTCCAGGATCGTCGGAACGACGTCGATGCAGTGGGTGAACTGGTTGCGCAGTTCTCCGCGGGCCCCGAACCCGTTGGGCCAGTGCACGATCATGCCGTTGCGGGTCCCTCCCCAGTGCGAGGCGATCTGCTTGGTCCCCTGGCGCGCCAACGTGAACTGGTCGGCCCAGTCCGCGCCGCCAAGCAGGCGGAAGAGATCGTGAGACATTATGGTCGTAGTGTGCTATTTCTCGGACGTTCTTCGCCGGTGAGCGCGCTGCGGCCGATGGCCGCGGTGTCCACATCCATGCCGACAGCACTCCCGCGTGCCGGTTCCGGAATGCCGGTGCAGTCGGCACTGGCGGCCACGGTGCTGACCGCCTCCGTCAGTGGTCCGGTGGGTTATCTCGCGCCACGCTGATCTCTACGTCTCCTCGCACGACTCACGGGTCTGACCGATGATCTCCGCAACCTGAGTGCGCACCTCTCGCGCCGCCATCGTCGTCGCAACGGTGGCCATCTGGATCGCGGCATCGCGGCCGTCGCTGAGCAGATAACTGGCGGCCGTTCCCACCACATCGGCGAACTGTCTGCGCAACAGAACCTCGATCCGCGACAGGGCGAACTCTGCGCGCGACAACGGGACCGCGGCACTCAGTTCGCCGAAGACCTCAGCATCGATCAGGCGGTACAGCCGCTGGGCGACAGTCCGCTTGTCCAGTTCGAGCCCGCCGGGCTTGCGCAGCGTCGCCTCGTTCCGGGACAGTCGGGCGACGATCGGCTCGGTCTGACACATGCACAGCCGGACGAAGCGACTGGTCAGCTCGACGGCGACGACCGCAGCGACCGGGTCCGCAAGATCGGCGAGGTCGCAACTGTCGGGCGCGGGTGGGGTTGTCTCAGACACATACCGGAGTATCCCAGCGGGGTCCGACAAAAACCCGTACGAGGGTCAGCCCTCGACGCGTTTCTTCAGCCCATTGAGGGCCTGGTCGACGATTGCTGCAGCGGCCTTCTTCTTCATGAAGCCCATCATCGGGATCTTCGGGTCGATCTCCAGCTCGTAGGTGACCTTCGTCCCCGCACCGTCGGCCTTGAGCGTGTAGGTCCCATTCAGCTTCTTCATCATCGAGGACTTGGGCTTGCCGGCCTCGTCGGAGTTGAGCGTCCAGCTCACCGCGTCGGTACCCGTCCAGATGTAGGCGAGCTCGTAGGTGTCCTTGCCCATCGGCGTGGTGATGCTGAAGGCAACATCCTTGGCGGCACCATCATCGTGCGTGCTCTTGATCTCGACCCCGGTGAAGCCGTCACCCCAGGTGGGGTAGTCCTCCAGGTTGGCGATGACAGCCATCACCTCTTCCGGGGAGGCGTCGATCTTGACTGACTCCGACACGGTATCGGCCATGATTTCTCCATTTCGAGTTGTGAAGTCAGTGGTTCACGCTGCAGGTGAACCCTGTGGAGCCGCCTAGGAGAATCGAACTCCTGACCTATTCATTACGAGTGAATCGCTCTACCGACTGAGCTAAGGCGGCGTGGCCTGGAGGTCAGAAACCTTTCCCGGCCGATGGCAGAGTCTACTCCTTGCCGCGCAACGCCTGTCCGACGGTCGCGACCATGGCGTCGACGGCGAACTTGGGCTTGACGTTGGCGCCCACCGCCTCGCGGCAGGCCAGCACGGCCTCGATACAGCGCAGCAGCGCCTCGGGGCTGGCGTGATCCGCGAGCGCGGCGGCCTTTTCCGCCATGTCGGGATGGTTGGACACGACCGTATCGGCACCGCTGGAGACCATCAGGGCATCGCGGAAATAGCCGCCGAGGTCCATCAGCGCACGATCCAATGCGTCGCGGGAAGCGCGCGTCTGTCGTGACTTCTGACGGCTCTCAAGGTCTTTGATCGCCCCGGCCGCACCCCGCAGAGCCCCCGCGGTACCGCGACCGGTCCCGCCGGCACCCAGTGCGGTGCGCAATTCCTCAACCTCGGCTTCATCACGTCCGCCGGTGAGCGCCTGGGCTTCGGCCGCGGCCGTCGCGACGAGTTCCTCGGCGGCGGAGTACGCCCGGGCCGGCACGGCAGCATCGCGCGCCAACCCGAGCGCGCGGACCCGCCGCTCCCGTGCGTCGGGGTCGGTGGCCAATCGGCGCGCCCTGCCGACATGGCCGCCGCTCACCGCCGCCGCCCAATGGGCCTGGTCGGTGTCGAGTCCGTCACCGTCGATCAAAACCTGCGCGATCGCGGCAGACGTCGGGGTCACCAACGCCACATGCCGGCACCGGGACCGCAGGGTGATGGCTATGTCCTCGGGGTCGACGGAGGGAGCACACAGCAGGAACACCGTCGACGGTGGCGGCTCTTCCACAACTTTTAGCAGGGCGTTGGCCGCGCCCTCGGTCAGCCGGTCGGCGTCCTCGATGACGACGACCTGCCAGCGACCCGTACTCGGCCGTCGGGAGGCCATCGCGACGATCGCGCGCATCTCCTTGACCCCGATCGACAGCCCCTCCGGAATTACCCGGCGGACATCGGCATGGGTACCGGCCATGGCGGTGGTGCACGCGCGGCAGTGACCGCACCCCGGAGTCCCCGGCGTGGTGCATTGCAAGGCTGCCGCGAAGCAGAGGGCGGCGATCGACCGACCCGAGCCCGGTGGTCCGGTGATCAGCCAGGCGTGTGTCATTGCATGCGACGTCTCGGCCCCGGCGGCATCCTCGCCGGCGTGACCGCGGGCCGCGACCGCGGCACCGACCAGTTCGGCCTCGACCACGCTTTGGCCGATCAGGGGCGTGAAAACTCCGGACATCGTGTTCAGACCCTAATGCCCTGCGCCGACACCGCGGCCGCCCGACGCTACGGTGAGCTAGTGACCAGCGCGCCACCCAGCGGGCGAATAGGCGAATTCGCGCGCTGGGTGGCGCGCACTCCATGGCCGGTCTTCGCCCTGGGGATGCTGCAGGCCGACATCATCGGCGCGCTGCTGGTCCTGGGCTTCCTGCGCTTCGGCCTTCCCCCCAACGACCGCATCAAGCTGCAGGATCTACCCACCCCGAACCTGGCCTTCTTCCTCGGCTATCTGGTCGTCTCGTTCACCGCTGGGGCCGTCATCAGCCTCAGGCTGCTGGCTCCGGTGTTCCGCTGGCAGCGACGTGACGCGATGCTGATCGAGGAGGACGACCCCGCCGTCGCCGAGAAAGCGCGGCTGCGCGCGCTGAAGATGCCCACCTACCGGTCCCTGATCAGCATCACGAACTGGGTCCTCGGTGCGGCAGTGTTCATCGCGGCCAGCTGGCCGGTGGCCAGCCACGCGGCGCCGGTGCTGGCGGTGGCGACCCTGCTCGGCGCAACCGCCACCGCGATCATCGGGTACCTGCAGTCCGAACGGGTGCTGCGCCCGGTGGCCGTGGCGGCACTTCGAGGCGGGCCGCCGGCCGGCTTCCGGCGGCCGGGCGTCGTGCTGCGACTGCTGCTGACCTGGATCCTGTCCACCGGGGTTCCGCTGTTGATGATCGTGTTGTCGATCGTCGCCAGCAAGTTCTCGCTGCTGGACTCCTCCCCCGAGAGCCTGTTCACCCCGATCCTGCTGATGGCGATCGCCGCCCTGGTGGTCGGCCTGGTGGGCAACGTGCTGTCGTCCATGGCGATCTCGGACCCGCTGCGTCAGTTGAGTTGGGCGCTGGGGGAGGTTCAGCGCGGAAACTACAACGCCCACATGCAGATCTACGACGCCAGTGAACTGGGCCTGCTGCAGGCCGGGTTCAACGACATGGTTCGGGAACTCAGCGAGCGCCAGCGGATGCGGGACCTCTTCGGCCGTTACGTCGGTGAGGACGTCGCCCGCCGCGCACTGGAGCGGGGCACCGAACTGGGCGGCCAGGAGCGCGAGGTGGCCGTGCTGTTCATCGACCTGATCGGGTCGACGGAGTTGGCCGCCACCCGCCCGCCCGGCGAGGTCGTCAGCCTCCTCAACGCGTTTTTCCGGGTCGTCGTCGACACTGTCCAGGAGCACGGCGGTTTCGTGAACAAGTTCCAGGGCGATGCGGCACTGTGCATCTTCGGCGCCCCGTTGGAGCACCCCGACGCCTCCGGCGCGGCACTGGCATCCTCGCGGGAGTTGCACGACGAACTCGTCGGTGTGCTCGGTCAGACCGAGTTCGGCATCGGGGTGTCGGCGGGCCGGGCGATCGCCGGGCACATCGGCGCGCAGGCCCGGTTCGAGTACACGGTGATCGGCGACCCGGTCAACGAGGCCGCCCGGTTGACCGAACTGGCCAAGCTCGAGGAGGGCCACGTTCTGGCCTCCGCCATCGCGGTCAGCAGGGCGGGGGATGCCGAGGCGCTGTGCTGGGAGGTGGGTGAGATCGTCGAACTGCGCGGGCGCATCGCACCCACTCAGTTGGCGCGACCGCTGGACCTGGTGCTGCCCACAGTCACGCCTTCTTGACGGCCTTGGCGGGCGCTTTCTTGGTGGCGACCTTCTTGACGACCTTCTTCACCGCCACCTTCTTCACCGCCACCTTCTTCGCCGGGGCCTTCTTCGCCGTGCGCTTGACCACCGGGCCGCGGGCACGGCGGTCGGCGAGCAGTTCAGAGGCCCTCTCGTCGGTGATGGTCAGAACGTCGTCGCCCTTGCGCAGACTGGCGTTGGTCTCGCCGTCGGTGACGTAGGGCCCGAACCGGCCGTCCTTGATCACCATCGGCTTGCCCGATACCGCGTCGGTTCCCAACTCGCGCAGCGGCGGGGTGGCCGCACCCTGGCGACCGCGGCGCTTGGGCTCGGCGTAGATCTTCAGCGCCTCCTCGAGGGTGACGTTGAAGATCTGGTCCTCGGTGGCCAGCGACCGGGAGTCGGTTCCCCGCTTCAGGTAGGGACCGTAGCGACCGTTCTGGGAGGTGATCTCCTCGCCGTTCTCCGGGTCCACTCCGACGATCCGGGGCAACGACAGGAGCTTGAGCGCGTCGTCCAGGGTCACCGTCTGCAGGTCCATCGAACGGAACAGCGACCCGGTGCGCGGCTTGGGCCCGGTGGGCTTTTTGGTCTTCTTGGCCGTCACCCCAGAGTCATCGTCGGGTGGCGGGGGCAGCACCTCGGTGACATACGGCCCGTAACGGCCATCGCGGGCGACGATCTCGTGACCACTCTCCGGGTCGACGCCGAGTACGCGGCCCTCTTGCGGTGTCGCGAAAAGGGTTTCGGCCAACTCCAGGGTCAGCTCATCGGGGGTGATCTCGTCGCTGAGGTTTGCCCGCTGCGGGGTGGGCTCCCCGTCGTCGCCGGTCACCATGCGCTCCAGGTACGGCCCGTTCTTGCCCACCCGGACGTAGACCGGCCGGCCGTGTTCGTCGTCGAACAAGGCAATCGAGTTCACCCCGCGGGCGTCGATGCCCTCCAGGTTGACCCCGACCAGCTTCTTGAGCCCGCCGGCGCGCGCGATCGAGTGCGGAACGCCGTGTTCGCCGCCGAAGTAGAAGTTGTGCAGCCAGTTCGTGCGGTGTTCGTGACCGGCCGCGATCTCGTCGAGTTCGTCCTCCATCGCGGCGGTGAAGTCGTAGTCGACCAGCCGGGCGAAATGCTGTTCGAGCAGGCCGATGACCGCGAACGCCACCCAGGACGGCACCAGGGCACTGCCTTTCTTGTGTACGTAGCCGCGGTCCTGGATGGTCTTGATGATGCTGGAATAGGTTGAGGGACGGCCGATTCCGAGTTCTTCGAGCATTTTCACCAACGACGCCTCGGTGTAGCGCGCAGGCGGGTTGGTCGAATGCCCGTCGGCGGTGAGCTGGGCGGCGTCGACCCGTTGCCCCTGGCGAAGGTTCGGCAACCGGCTCTCGGCGTCGTCGGCCTCGCCGCCGGCGAGTTCGTCGACGGTCTCCACGTAGGCCTTGAGGAATCCGGGGAAGGTGATGGTCCGGCCGCTGGAACTGAACGTCACCTCGCGGCCGTCCGACTCGGTCCCGTTGATGCGCAGGCTCAGGGTGGTGCCCCGGGCATCGGCCATCTGTGAGGCCACGGTGCGCTGCCAGATCAGCTCGTAGAGCCGATAGCCGTCGGTGTCGAGTTCGGCCCGCAGGGCGCCCGGGGTCGAGAAGGTGTCGCCGGATGGGCGGATGGCCTCGTGGGCTTCCTGGGCGTTCTTCACCTTGCGGGTGTACTGACGTGGCGTGGGGTGGACGTAATCATCGCCGTACAGCTGACGGGCCTGGTTGCGCGCGGCATCGATAGCGGTCGCCGACAACGTCGTCGAGTCGGTGCGCATGTAGGTGATGTAGCCGTTCTCGTACAGCTTCTGCGCGACGCTCATGGTGCGCTCCGAGCTGAACCGCAGCTTGCGCCCGGCCTCCTGCTGCAGCGTCGAGGTCATGAACGGCGGGTAGGGACGGCGGGTGTAGGGCTTCTCTTCGACGGAGGAGACGGTCAGTGCCGCACCCCTCAGCCCGTCGGCCAGCGTGGAGGCCGCCGCCTGGTCGAGCACCAGGACCTCGCCCGGCTTGCGGACCGCACCCAGGGAATCGAAGTCGCGTCCCGTGGCGACCCGTTTGCCGTCGACGGACACCAGGCGCGCGTTGAACCGCGGCGGGCTGGCATTCGGGTCGGACACGCTGGCATCCAGTTCGGCGAGCACATCCCAGTACGCCGCGCTGCGGAAGGCCATCCGCTCACGCTCGCGCTGGACGATGATGCGGGTGGCCACCGACTGCACCCGTCCGGCCGACAGCTTCGGGGCGACCTTCTTCCACAGCACCGGGCTGACCTCGTAGCCGTAGAGGCGGTCGAGGATGCGGCGGGTCTCCTGGGCGTCGACGAGGTCGGTGTCCAGGTCGCGGGGGTTCTCGGCGGCGGCACGGATGGCCGGCTCGGTGATCTCGTGGAACACCATCCGCCGGACCGGGATGCGGGGCTTCAGCGTCTCCAGCAGGTGCCAGGCGATGGCCTCGCCCTCGCGGTCGCCGTCGGTGGCGAGGTAGAGCTCGTCGACGTCCTTGAGTAGGCCCTTGAGTTCGGTGACTGTGCCCTTCTTATCCGGGCTGACGACGTAGAGCGGCTCGAAATCGCTCTCGACGTTCACCCCGAGGCGGGCCCAGGGCTCGGCTTTGTACTTGGCCGGGACGTCGGCGGCACCGCGCGGGAGGTCTCGGATGTGGCCGCGGGAGGACTCGACGATGTAGTTCGGGCCGAGGTAGCCGGCAATTTTGCGCGCCTTGGTAGGCGACTCGACAATGACGAGCCGCCGAACCCTGCGCCCGGTGTCAGCCAACTCCGTTTCCACTTCCTGTCTTGGTCTGCCGGTTACCCGCTGCCCAGCAGAGTCTGCCTTGTCCCACTGTTATCCCCCGTCACATCCCTGACACCAATTTCGCACCCCGCAACCTGGCGGCGCAAACCGGAGGACTCCGGGGCAACCCTCAGACACTCGGCCAGGCCGCCAACGCCTCGGGACCCGACGGTGGTTCGCCAACGTTCTCCACCAGCCGCGATAGCCGTCGGCGACCGCTGATCCGCAGGGCCGGATGAGCACCCCGGGTACCGATGAGAGTCGGTGCGATCCCGATCCGCATGAGGGCCGAGGCGAGCGGCGAATGGGTGTCGGGGGCGTGTGGGTCCAGACCGAGCAGATACCGGTCGGACTCGGGCGCGCCGGCCGCCAGTATCCACGCCCGCAACTCGCGCGGACCCGGGAGCCACCGTGCCGGGACCGTCTTCACCGCGCCCCGGGTCCACTCGGCCGCGATGGGCGCGAGACGCACGTCCACGGCGGTGCGTACCAGCGGAGTGTCCTCGTCGGTTCGGCTGATCTCGGCCTGCAACCCTGCTTCGACGACCATGTCCGCCAGCGCAGCGGCTCTCCAGACGGTGTCGACTACCACCGACAGCCGGGCCCCGCCGCTGAGCGTCACCACCTGACCCGCAGCCGCCAGCACGCCGGTCAGGTCGGTTACCGAAGGCGGCACCGACTCTGCCGAGAAGAAGGACAGCTGGCTCACGTGTTCGACAGTAGGGCAGCGTCACCGCTTCGCCGTGCACCCTCGGCACGCGCCTAAACGAAAACACCCCCGCGGCGCCCGGATTCCGGGACCCCGCGGGGGTGTTCGCTGACGTTGTAGGTCAGTTAAGTTCAGACGGCGCGAACGCCGGTGGCCTGCGGACCCTTCGGGCTCTGGCCGACCTCGAACTCAACCCTCTGGTTCTCCTCCAGGGTGCGGAAGCCCGAACCCTGAATCTCCGTGTAGTGGACAAAAACGTCGGCAGAGCCGTCCTCCGGGGCGATAAAGCCGAAGCCCTTCTCCGCGTTGAACCACTTCACAGTTCCCTGTGGCATTTTTCGTACTTTCCTTACTTCATTCCGGGAGCGATCTATCGATGTTCGGATAGATCGGGCCGGTTGGGACCGCCATACCTTCGTGGCTTCGTCGGACTGTGCCGACCTACAGACCCTCGCAGGAACCGCGACCGCAACGTCGATCCTGCGATTGTGGAGACACGAACACAGAAGCTGCGACCGTCTCCATCCAATCACGTTCGGCGCGGTTAGGACAGCCCTGACCCGAAATCGGCGCGGGAAACTTGTTCTGGCAGCCTTTCGGTGGCCCCCGGCAGAGGTGGAGGGACGCCCCAGACATGGTGACTTTCGGCGGAGAGTTGTTGGCCGCGGTCGTCGGGAGCGCCGATGCCCCGACAGCGCTGGTTCACCTCACCGAGATCCCCGCCCGCCAGGCCGAGTCCCGGAACTGGCCGGACTGGATCCACCCGGAGGTTCTCGCCGCCGTGCGGGGACTCGGCATCGCCGCTCCCTGGTGCCATCAGGCCGAGGCCGCCGACATCGCCCACTCCGGCCGCGACGTCGTCGTCAGTACCGGGACCGCGTCGGGAAAGTCCCTGGCGTTCCAACTACCGATCCTCGACGCCCTGGCCCGTGACAGCCGCGCCCGCGCGCTGTATCTGTCGCCGACGAAGGCCCTCGGCCACGACCAGCTTCGGGCGGCCCACGGCCTTGCCGCCGCCGTTCCGGAACTCTCCGACGTGGCCCCCAGCGCCTACGACGGCGACACCCCGACCGACGTCCGCCGATTCGCCAGGGAACGTTCCCGCTGGCTGTTCTCCAACCCCGACATGATCCACCTGTCGATGTTGGCCAACCACACTCGCTGGGCGGTGTTCCTCCGCGGGCTGCGCTATATCGTCGTCGACGAATGTCATTACTACCGAGGAATTTTCGGCTCCAACGTGGCGATCGTCCTCCGCCGGCTGCTGCGGTTGTGTCGGCGCTACGCACCGGCGGGAGGCCCCGGGCCCACGGTGATCTTCGCCAGCGCCACAACAGCCGATCCCGCCTCGACCGCGGCTGAGTTGATCGGCCGGCCGGTCGTCGCGGTCACCCGCGACGGATCGCCGCACGGCGCCCGAACGATCGCGTTGTGGGAGCCCGAACTGCGTGACGACCTGCTCGGCGAGCACGGTGCGCCGGTGCGTCGGTCCGCCGGCGCGGAGGCGGCGCGGATGATGGCCGACCTGATGGCGGAGGGAGCACGGACGCTGACCTTTGTCCGGTCTCGGCGGGGTGCGGAATTGACGGCGCTGGGTGCCAGAGCCCGGCTCGAGGATGTCGCCCCGCACCTGTGTGAGTCGGTGGCGTCCTATCGCGCCGGCTACCTGGCAGAGGACCGCCGAGCCCTGGAGCGGTCTCTGGCCGACGGGCGGTTGCGCGGGCTGGCGACCACCAACGCGCTGGAACTGGGTATCGACATCGCCGGACTGGACGCCGTCTTGATGGCCGGGTTTCCCGGCACCGTGGCCTCGTTCTGGCAGCAGGCCGGCCGCTCCGGCCGGCGTGGGCAATCCGCACTGGTGGTGCTGATCGCCCGCGACGACCCGCTCGACACCTACCTGGTGCATCACCCCGAGGCCCTGCTCGGCAAGCCGGTCGAGCGTGTGGTCATCGACCCCGCCAATCCCTATGTCCTGGGACCGCAATTGCTCTGCGCGGCAACCGAACTGCCGTTGACCGAGGACGAGGTTCGCCAATGGCGGGCCGAACCGGTTGCCGCGGCACTGGTGGAGGACGGACTGCTGCGCCAGCGGGCCGGGCGTTACTTCCCCGCGGCAGACGTGGACCCGCACCATCAGGTCGACATCCGCGGGACGGCCGGCGGACAAGTGGCGATCGTCGAAGCCGACACCGGTCGACTGGTAGGGGTGACAGGAGCAGGACAGGCCCCCGCGACCGTCCACCCGGGAGCGGTCTACCTGCACCAGGGCGAGAGCTACGTGGTCGACTCACTGGACCTCCCGAGCGGGGTCGCGCTGGTCCACGCCGAGGACCCCGGCTACTCGACGTTCGCCCGGGAGATCGTCGACGTCACCGTCACCGGCCAGGGCGAGCGGGTCCACCACGACACTGTGACACTGGGTCTGGTTCCGGTGTCTGTCACTCACCGGGTGATCGGCTACCTTCGCCGGCTGCCATCCGGTGAAGTGCTCGACTTCGTCGAACTCGACATGCCCGAAAAGAACCTCCCGACGGTCGCCGTCATGTACACCATCGCACCAGAAGCTTTGCTGGGCGGCGATGTTGACGAAGCCTCGGTGCCCGGAGCCCTGCATGCCGCAGAGCACGCGGCCATCGGTCTGCTGCCTCTGGTGGCCAGTTGCGACCGGGGCGATATCGGTGGGCTGTCCACGGCAGTCGGAGAGGACGGATTACCAACGGTGTTCGTCTACGACGGCCACCCCGGCGGTGCGGGGTTCGCCGAACAGGGCTACCGATCCGTCGCCATCTGGTTGGGTGCGACGGCGGACGCGATCGAGGCATGCGAATGCCCGAACGGCTGCCCG
>CAIOYU010000694.1 GCA_903862565.1 uncultured Actinomycetes bacterium
AGGCCATGCCCCAGGCCAGCCCGCTGACAGCCCAAGTCAGCGAAGAATACTGTCGGCAGCTACTCCAACGACGCCACGCCTGGACTGGCGTCACGGGGCGCGTCCGCGACCTGATCCTGCGGGATCCTCGCACCCCGCTCAGCCAGGACGCGGCCGCCAAAGCCCTTGGCGTCAGCGTCCGCACCCTGCGTCGTCAACTCGATGAGGAGGCGACGAGTTTTCGGGCTGTCCTCAGCCAGACGAACCAGCACCTCGCCGAGGAGTTGCTCCGCAGCGGATTCAGCGTCGACCACGTGGCCGATCGACTCGGTTACGCCGATGCCACCAGCTTCACCCACGCCTTCACACGATGGACTGGAATTCCCCCGGGCCGATGGGCGCGCGAGAACCAGGACCTCTAGAGGCGGGCGCGAGCTACCGATCGCTCAAGAATTCGTTTCTAGTTAGGGGCGAAGATCGTGACGGCATCGGGTCACCAAATGCTCGTGACCCGATGCCACGTCGGCCACTCTCAGCGGGTGCCCAGGACCTGGTTGACGGTGGTGCTGACCTCGCGGCCGGTGCGGCGGATCTGCAGGCCGGCGATGATCTCGGTCACGCCGATGATGATCAGCCAGATGCCCACGACCAGGGTGAGGGTGACCAGGGAGTCGAACGGGTAGCTTAGGACGACGACGCCGGCGAGGATCGTCACGGCGCCGAAGAAGATGCTCCCGCCCCGGCCGGAGGTGCCGCTGAGTTCGCTGATCGCGGTGGCCACCGCGGCGACTCCGCGGAAGATGAATCCGACTCCGATCCAGATCGCGAGCAGCAGCAGTGCTGTGCTGGGATCGCTGCCGAAATGGCGGAACGCGAGCACCGCGAGGACCACTGAGAGCGCCCCGCTGAGGAACAGCAGGAAACGGCTGCCCGCCGAGGTGTGCAGTCCGAATGCGAAGAACACCTGGGCAAGCCCGGAGATCAGAAGGTACGCGCCGAAGAGAAATGCTGCGACCAGCAGTGTCTTTCCGGGCCATAGCAGGACGAGAGCACCGAGTGCGACGGTCAGGAGGCCGGAGAGCACGGTGGACTTCCACAGCTGCGTGAACAGCGATGGTCGGTAGTGGACGGTGGATGCCGACGAGGTCGTCATGAGCGTGCTAACTCCATATCTGTTGGGTAGGGGTTGTGCGAAAAGCTTTGTGGGGGTTGTGCAGAAACCGCGGGACTCGCCGTCTGGGTCCGCCGCTGACCGCGGTGGGTCAGTAGCCGATCCAGACCGGATCGGAGGCTCCGCGAGGGGAGACGACCGGGTGTCCCGGCACGTTCCAGTGGCCGGGGGTCTTGGAGAACGTGATGCCGGGCTCGAGGTGGAACTGCTTACCGAAGGCTCCCTCGACAGTGATGCCACCGCCCAGAATCGGCTTGTGGTCGGGCTTTTGGGTCATCTCCTTGACGTACGCCGGGTCGAAGACACCCAGTTGCGAGTACCACATCGAGAACCGGGTCAGAGAGCATCGGACGTGATAGCTGCCCCCGTGCTTGGCGCGCAGGATCAGCGCGGCGACCACCCCCATGGCCGTCAGGTACCCGGCGAGGTAGTCGTTGAGGATCACCGTCGGCGGCAGCAGCGGATGTTCCTCGGAGCCTTCCAAGACGGCGTAGCCCGACGTGCAGTTGGCGTCCATGTCGAATCCGCCGCGGTCCTGCCATGGGCCGTCCCACCCGAACGCGCGCAGGGAGGTGTAAATGATCCCCGGGCGGGCCGCGGCGACGGCGTCGGCGGACAACCCCAGCTCGGCGATCTTGCGGCCGCGGAAGTTCTCCACCACCACGTCGGCCCCCTTGAGGACCTCCAGCGCCTTCGTCGCGTAGGCGGGCTGGGTGAGGTCCATCCAGGTCGAGCGGAACCCGAGGTGGGTGTCTTGGAGCAACGCGTCGTATTCGTATTCGGGTCGCGCCATGTGAAGGATTTCAGCGCCCTGTTCGGCCAAGGTCCGCCCGGTGTTGGGCCCGGCGATGACGTGGGTGAAGGCGGCGACTTTGATCCCCGACAGCGGGCGGGACGCATCCATCAGCGGCGGCAGCTCGGGCTCGCTGTCGCCGATCTTGACGATCTCGATCATCGGGGTCTGGGCCAAGATCTTGCCCTGCGGATGGGTGTACCACTCCTCGGGCGTGCGGACCATCGACCCGATCATTCCCCGCTCGGCGGCGGCGTTCTCCAGATCCAGTGCATTCCACTGCGCAATGGCCGCAGCCATCGAGTCCTTGTTTAGATCCGACTTGAGCAACTCCATCCACTGCGGGACTGCCAGCGGATACGCCGCGGTGGGCAGATACCAGCGACCATCCTTGGTGGGAAACATGTTGAACCCCAACGGGTTCAACTTGGGATTGACGAAATAGGGCTGGTATGGGTACCCACCCACGGTGGGGGTGAACATCGCCAGGGGATTGATGTGAACCACGGCTCGCCGCAGGTCTACCGACAGATCCTGCGCAGGACCGCCCCGCATCCGGTAGAAAATTTGCGTCGCGGCCGCCGGACCCATCATGCCCATGGCCATGATGGCCCCTAGGCGGTGGTTGCTCGGCAGAATGGGATCCTGGCCGGTGAACCTGACGGCACCGCCGGTGTCTGCGGGGTCGAGGCCCACCCCGTCCAACAGGGCCGCGAAATCCGCGTGGATGTCGGTGTCGTCGGTGACTCGTTTCTGATTCCACGGTTCGACCACGGTGCGCTCCTAATTTATCGGTGGCTCTGAGCAATTCGGCAATGCCGACACACTTTTCTTTCTCAGATCAGCACTATAGGGGCTCGATACGGGCACCGACGGCGTTCGCGCATGTCGGATTCGGCCACAAACCTGAACATTTCGGCCGCAACGATCGCCACACTGCAGAACCGCCTCGACGCCTTCTACACGCAAAACTGAAAACACCGCGACCGTCGATCTCGGGCAGGGCGAGGTGGTTTAAGACGGCGACGACGCCGTTCATCGCGCCCGCGGCGGTGCCCGGGGTGTCGCTACAGAAGCCGCTCTCGACAGCCCCGAATTTCCGCGGCTCTTGGCCCATGGCACGCGTCCCCGAGTACGTCAGAGTGTTGGACACACCGCATGGCCGGAAATACCAGGTGCGTAGGTAGGCCACGGACCGGGACGGCGTCCGTCGCCAGTCCGGCATCGCTCCACGACCGCGATCCCTACGCGGAGACGACGTAAAGCTTGTAGTCACCCTGCCAGGCCGACATGAACGCGCCGAGTGGCACCTTCATACCCCCACCCTCCTTGGGCCCGCTGTCGTTGAGGTACACCATCCCCGCCTTGGCGTCGACTCTGATCACCACCAGCATGTGGTTGGACGCCGTGTAACTGGGGGTCCCGGAGTTCGGAAGGTCGGCGGCACTCCAGATGGTGGGGGCGTTGAGACCGACCATCGCTGCCTTCCCCTCGGCGAGCGCAGCCCCCAGCGCACTCAACGCGCGCTGACCGTCCGCACGGGTCTTCCCGTAATGGGTGGTGACGACCGTGACGCCGAATTCGGACGTGATCAACTCGACCATATCGTCGTTGGCGATGCCTTCCCCGGTGTTCTCGTTGAGGTACATCTTGCTGCCCGGCGAATAGACGCTGTCGGTGTCCTTCGCCAACTGCACCATGACGGCCTCCGAAGGCGCCGGCACCTCAAGGACTTGCCGCACCGCCATCGCCCCAGCCATGAGGGTGCAGTTCTCATAGGTCTGCCGCAACCACCACTTGGCGTTTGCCAGATCGCCGGGGCTGTGGCCTGATACGAACTGGCCTGACGATGTCCAACGCATCCGGTGAATCCGGTCTCACATCAATCTCCCTCCCAAGTTGCTTGTGCAGCCCGGCAACCCGGTTCGCCGCGCCGGCCTACCTTTGATCGCACCCGGCTACGGGCCATCCTGGCCAACTGGGTGCGGCCGATCAGGACGCAGTCGTGGACCTCGGCCAACTGCTCGGCGGCCCGGGTGTAGCGGTGGTTGCAGACCACCATGGTCGCGGTGCAGTCGTGGACCGGCGCTCCGGCGACGACCTGCTGGATGGCTGAACCGGTGACGGCACGGGCTTGGCGCTTGCACTGGACTGCGGTGCGCACACCGTCCCGGGTCGCGATCAGGTCGACCCCGAAATCTCCGGTGGCCCTGGTGAAGTCGATCTCATAGCCGACCCCACGCAGGACCGCGGCGACGTAGTGCTCGAATTCCACACCGGTCATCGCGTCCACCGCGGCCTGGCCGGTCGCGCGGTAGAGCGCGTCCAGACGGGCATCGCGGCGCTCGTCGAGCCACGACAGCCAGGACTGCCACGCCCAGTACCCGACCGCCAGGGCGCACAGCCCCGCCGGTATCCACACCGCACGGTTGAGTTCGCCGACGGCAACCAGAAGAACGGTCCCCGCCATCGACAGCCCGAGCCACTGC
>CAIOYU010000695.1 GCA_903862565.1 uncultured Actinomycetes bacterium
CCGAGCTGGCCGGCAACGTAGTTCACCACTCCCGGCGTCCCCGCTGCCGACCCGTCGTAACCGCTGTAGTAGGCATTGGCGAGCACGGCGTTGCCCAACGCGATCGGTCCGAGACCGAATGCCGGAATGGTGCCGGCGAACGCTTGAACCTGGGTCTGATGGGTAGCCAGGAACTTTTGGACGAACGACGTGACTGCACTGCGAGTGCCCGGAGCGCTGTTGGATGCGACCAGAGGTCCAGATCCGGTTGCGTACATCACTTCGCCGTCGAAGGTCACCTCATCCAATGCCCCATCGACCGAGCCGCCGCGATAGTAGGGAAGAGGCACCGAGCCGTCCTCCAGGATGCGGGGCACGTAGTCCCCTGGGACGTAGGGCACGTAGTCCTCTAGGACGTCTGGCATATCGACGAACACGTCGGTGGGTAAATCACCGCCGAAGACAGGGTCCACGGCGATGTCGATCGCGTCGTAGGGGACGACATCATAGAGGGCACCGTCATAAGCGACCACGTCATAGAGGGCGACGTCAAGTAGCGCGGATCCGTCGGCAGGGGTCTCTTCACCAGGGACCGCGTCGAACTCCGAATATGCCAGCAGGTTCACCGCGGCGACTGTGACGCCACCCGGCGACGCTGCGGCGAGGCCCTGGCCCACAGCGGGATTGGCCACAGCCAGGGTGCCAGCACTTGCAAGCACCGACAACGCCGTGATGAGCGGCAATTTCCGATCGGACATTCGGAGTTCCCCTTCCCGGGAGATCCGCAGACCAGTATCGACCTGCGAAGAACAGATATTAGCTGACGTAAGCCTGCTCGGGAAAGGTTTGACGGCAACGCGCCCTTCGACGCGCGAATCCCTCCTGTAGGTTTTTGACACCAGTCAATTATCGAGGAAGGGGCGGCGATGACCCTGGATCCGCGCACACCGGTGATCGTCGGTGTCGGTCAGGTCAATCAACGAGACGAGTCGCCCGAGGTGCAACCGGTCGACCTGATGGCCGCGGCCGCCAGGGAAGCCGCCGATCCTCGGGTCCTGCACGCGATCGACTCGATCCGCGTCGTCAACCTGTTGTCCTGGCGCTACCGCGACCCCGGCCTGCTCCTCGGCGAACAGATCGGGGCCCGGGACGCCACCACCCGCTACAGCGGAATCGGCGGGAACACGCCGCAGTCGCTGGCCAACCAGGCCTGCCTGGACATCCAGCAGGGACGCGCGAACGCCGTCATGATCGCCGGGGGCGAGACCTGGCGTACCCGGATGCGGCTGCGCACCAAGGGAATCCGTCCCGACTGGACCCGGCAGGATGAGTCCGTGCCGGTGCCGCCGGGCGGTGAGGACCCGGTGCCGATGTCCGGACCGGGGGAGGACCGCATCGGGCTGGACCGGCCGTCGTTCGTCTACCCGCTCTTCGAGCAGGCCCTGCGGATCGCCGACGGCGAGTCGATGGGCGACAACCGCCGCCGGGCCGGCGAACTGTGGGCACGGTTAAGTGCGGTAGCACAGGACAATCCGCACGCCTGGGTCCGTGAACCCCTGACCGCCGAGCAGATCTGGCAAGCCGGACCGGATAACCGGATGATCAGCTGGCCCTACCCGAAGCTGATGAACTCCAACAACATGGTCGATCAGGCCGCCGTCCTGGTGCTGTGCTCGGCGGAGAAGGCGGACTACCTGCAGATCCCCCGGGATACCTGGGTGTTCCCGCACGCCGGCACCGACGCCCACGACACCTACTTCCTCGGTGAGCGCGACGAACTTCACCGCTCCCCGGCGATCCGCATCGGCGGCCGGCGGGTGCTGGAACTGGCCGGCGTCGGGGTTGACGACCTCGACTACGTCGACATCTACTCGTGCTTTCCGTCCGCGGTGCAGGTGGCTGCCCGTGAACTCGGCCTCCCGGTCGACGACGCCGGCAGGCCCCTGACCGTCACCGGCGGCCTGACGTTCGCCGGCGGACCGTGGAACAACTACGTGACGCATTCCATTGCCACCATGGCAGAACTGTTGCAACGCAATCCGGGCTCGCGGGGGCTGATCACCGCCAACGGCGGCTACCTGACCAAGCACAGTTTCGGCGTCTACAGCGCCACCCCGCCGTCGGTGCCGTTCCAGTGGTGCGACGTTCAGGACGACGTCGACCGCCAGCCCACCCGGGCCGCCCTGGTGGAGTGGGACGGCATCGGCACCGTGGAGTCCTGGACCACACCGTTCGATCGGAATGGCGATCCGGAGAAGGTGTTCCTGGCGGTGCGAACTCCCGACGGAGCGCGGGCGATGGCCGTCATCGACGACGCCGGCGCCGCGGCGACAAGCGTGACCACCGACATCGCGGGCGCCGGCGTTCGTGTCCACCCGGACGGCCGGGCCACGCTGGTCTCGACCGCCTGACACCAACGGCCAAGGACCACACCCGCCAGCTCGCGCAGGGTCAGATTCGTGGCGCGTCGGGCACCCGGTAGCGATGGCGCATCCACGCCGCGTAAAGAAGCCCCGCCACGGTGGTCACCAGGGCATACAGGGCCAGTGCCCCGCGCTCGTTCTGGGTCGGGTAATTCGCCGCGGCCAGTGCCATGGCGGTGGCGGGATGGCGGCAACTGGTGGCGAAGGCCAGCACGGCCGAACACCCCGGATCCGGACCCCCGAGCAGGTGACCGACGCCGAACCCCACGACGACGAAGATGGTGACGGCGGCGAGGGTGTGGTTGCCGATAAGGGCGCCCATGCCGGGCGCGGCGGAGATCAGCAGCGCCACGGCGGCGACCGGAAGCAGCACCCGCTGAAGGCGTTCCAGCGGCGGGGCCAGTCGCGCGGCAACCCCCGGCGCAAACCGCGCCAACGTCATCCCGAGCATCAGCGGGGCGACAATCGCGAACACCAACAGTCGCGTGATCGCCCACGGGGTCGCCACGTAGTCGCGGCCGAACACCTTTTCCAGCAGCGTCACGGCCAGAACGATCACCGGCGTCGCGAGCAGAGCGAGGGCCAGCACGAGTCCCAGCGCATACCTGGGGGATCCGCCGGCCTTCTCGCCGCGCTGCGGCAGCAACGGTGGCAGCGGTGAGATCGACAGCGCCACAAGCGCGACCGCCACTTCGGTGGACAGCCCGAAGAAGCGGACCAGCAGCACCGCCAGAACCGGCATGACAACGAGGACCGCCGCCAGCGAACGTGCCAGCAACGCAGGCTGTTTCAGGACGTAGGGCACGTCAGCGAAGCGTGCGCGCAATCCGGAGCCGAAGACGAACACGGCCAGGCTGAGCTGAAATGCGATCCTGGCGATCTCCGCCCAGTTCATGGCCATCAACCTACCGGGAAAAACAGCAGGCCTGCCGCCCCCGAGTGGGCGACAGGCCTGCTGGTTTACGGATCGCTCAGGCGCCGGATGGGCGAGCGCCGAGAACCCGCTGCATATCGGGGATCATCTGCTGGAGTTGCGACCCCCAGTAGCCCCAGCTGTGGGTGCCGTTGGGCGGGAAGTTGAACACGCCGTTCTTGCCGCCCGCGGCCAGGTAGCGGTCCATGAAGGTCTTGTTCGTGCGCAGAGTGAAACCTTCGAGGAACTGCGCGGCCATCAGGTTGCCGCCGCCGCCGGAGGTGTCCAGATCCGAGGGCGTGCCGGTGCCGCAGTAGATCCACACCCGAGTGTTGTTGGCCACCAACTGGTTGATGTTGACCATCGGGTCGTTGCGCCGCCAGGCCGGGTCGGAGGACGGGCCCCACATGCTCTGCGCGTTGAAGCCGCCGGCGTCATTCATCGCCAGCCCGATCAGCATCGGCCACCAGCCCTCGGAGGGGTTGAGGAAGCCCGACAGCGACGACGCGTAGACGTACTTCTGCGGGTAGTAGACCGCGTAGGTCAGAGCCGCGCTGCCTGCCATCGAAAGACCAACCACGGCATTGCCGTTCGGGTTGATCCCGCGATTTGCCTGCAGATAGGCGGGCAGCTCTTTGTTCATGAACGTTTCCCACTTGTACGTGTAGTTCTGACCGTTGCCCTGCGACGGCTGGTACCAGTCGGTGTAGAAGCTGGACTGGCCACCGACCGGCATGACCGTGGACAGGCCCGAATTCAGGGTCCACTCGAACGCCGGGGTGTTGATGTCCCAGCCGCTGTAATCGTCCTGGGCGCGCAATCCGTCCAGCAGGAAGATCGCATGCTCTCCACCGCCCTGGAACTGGATGCGGATGTTGCGGCCCATCGATGCCGACGGCACATCCAGATACTCCACCGGAAGACCCGGCCGCGAGAACGCTGACGCAGTGGCCGACCCGCCGACGACGGCGATCAGGCCGGGCAGGAACAGTCCCGCCACGAAAGCAACCATCAGTCGGCGCAACCATGCGCCTCGCAACTTCTCGACCAGTTTCATGTCGACTCCCATCACATTCGGTACGTGTGCGCACCTCAATTGCTGTGCCTGGGTAGTCAAACACCGACCGGATCGACCGCCCGACACGCGGCGCGGTGCGCCTAGTCGCAGTTGGGCAACGATCGGATCACGTCAGGAAACGGGCGGGACACGGGCCGGAAACGGCACCGAACGGAAGCCGGACCAACCTCAGATCAGAGGTCGTCCTCGTCCTCGTAATCCGTTGGCTCAATGGCTTTTTGAGCCTCCGACGCCGCCTCCTGCGCGCGCGTACGCCGCTCGTCGATCGCCTGGCTGAGGTCCTTGAGCAACTCCGGCTTACGAAACACCAACTGCTCGACGGTATCCCGGTCGATTTGCAGAACCGTGACCTCGCCGACCGCGCGGGCGTTGCCGCTCACCGGCTCTCGAGTCAAGGCCGTCTGGCCGATGAAGTCACCCTGATTGAGGGTGGTCACAGGGATGAGTGCACCATCGGGGCCGTTGACGGTCAACCGCACCCGCCCTTTGACCACGAAGGACATCGCGACAGGCACCTCTCCGGGCTTCTGCATGACCTCGTCCGCGCCGTAGCGGGTCACCATCACGCGCGGCAGCAGGGCTTCCAGCTCGGTAGTGCTCACCCGCAGCACCGGCGCGATCTTGCGCAGTGCATCGATACGCCGGCTGACACTGGAGAAGTCGTCCTCGATTCCGTCGAGCCGCAGTTTCGCGCGTCGTGAGGCGTACCAGAGCCACCGCTGGAACGTCGACCTGGCCTCCACGTCGTCGGCCGGGGATCGCACTGGGATCGTCACGGTGTAGTCGGTGCTGGTGGTCGCACTCGCGGCCGGGCGCCCGGCGGGGTGTAACTGCGGCAGGTTGGCGGCCACTCCGGCCAGCAGCGCGCAGACCTCGTCGGGGGCGTCGGTGCCGGCGAACTTGGCGTTCACCGTGATCGTATGGCCGCCATCCGGGCGGCTGAGGTTGGCGAATGCCTGACCTGCCAGCACCGAGTTCGGGATGATCTCCAGCCCGCTGCCGGTGTTGATGTGGGTGGCCCGCCAGTTGACCTCGACGACGCGGCCGCGTGCGGCGGTGGTCTCCACCCAGTCGCCCAGCTGGAAGGGCTGTTCGAACAGCAGCAGCAGTCCGGAGATGATCTGGCCGACCGAGTTCTGCAGGGTCAGGCCCAGCACGATCGAGCTGATGCCCAACGCGGTGAACAGTCCGCCGACGTTGGCGCCCCAGATCCAGGCGAAGATCACCGCCACGCCCAGCGCGATGATCCCGAATCGCGCGACGTCGATGAAGATCGACGGCATCCGGCGCCGCCAACTGCCGGCCGGCGCGTTGTCGAACACGGTGGCGCTGATCCCGGACAGCACCATGACCAGCACGAAGACACCGAAAACGGTTGCCAGGATGCGCATCGGCGTGGCTTCGACCGAGATCGAAGTGGTCTGCGCAAGCAGCAGGATCAACGTCCCCAACGGGACGATGAACGTGCGCAGCAGCCCGACCGGCCGGGCCAGGAAACTCCCTCGCCTGCTCAGGCCGTGCTGGATTTCGGTCAGCAGCACCAGAACAGCGGGCAGCCCCACCGCGATGATCACCGACCAGTAGAACCACGGCGCAGAGAAGACGCTCACGTCCGGTCTTCCACGAGACGCCAGGTGGGCTCTTCGCGGCCGTCCATCGTGAGGGTTCCCGCGGGTGTGTAGCTCTTGGTGTCGCGGGTGGCCTCGTAGACGTCCTGGCTCACGTAGATGCCTGGTTTGGCCGCGCCGCGGCGCATCTTCGACGCCAGCCCGACCGCGCCGCCCCACAGGTCATAGACCAGCCCCGCCCGCCCGACCAGACCACTGGTGACCGTGCCCGTGTCGATGCCCGCCCGCAGCGAGAGGGCGTGGCCGGACTCGGCGTTGAAACGGTCGACGATGCGCTGAAGGTCGAGCGCGAAGTCCACGGTGCGGTGGACGTTGTCCAGGCGCGGAACCGTGAGGCCGCAGCTGGCGAGGTAACCGTTGTGGGTGTTGCGGACGCGCTCGACGCTGTGACTCTCCGCGGCGGCGTCGAACTGGCGCGCCAGTTTGTTGATGATCGCCAGGGACCCCTCGGGAGCCATCGCGGTCGTGATCTCGTCGAGCCCGACGAGTTCGGCGAAGATGACGGTGACGTCCTGGTGCTCCTCGACGATCGTGCCCTCGCCGTCGCGGTAGCGCTGCACCACGGACTCCGGCATCAGCGACAGCAACAGCCGGTCGTTTTCGGCCCGCTGTTCGGTCAGCAGTTGGTCCTTGAGCGCGAGATTACGGCTCATATCGTTGAAAGCGACTGTGAGATCACCGAATTCGTCGCCGGAATCCACCTGTAGGCGCACGTTGTAGTCACCGGTGCCGATTTGCTCGGCACCGTCTTCGAGCCGCTTGATCGGGCGGACGAACAACCGCGACCACAGCATGGCGGCAAGGCAGGCGATGAAGATGATCGCCGCGGTGGACCGGACCAGTCGATGCGCGAAGTTCGTCTCCGGCGCAAACGCCTCACGCGAATCGACCGAGGCGACGATCACCCAGGCGAGGCCCTTGAGGGAGATCGGGGCGTAGGCCTGCAATGCTCGGTTTCCCAGATAGTCGGTGGCGATCAGTGTTCCGGTCTCGCCACGTTGGGCCGCCTCGCTCGCCTTGGTGCCGACCGGCTGCACCAGCACCGTGGTGCCCTGCTTGATGGCCCGGTCGGCGACCTCGGGGGGCGTTCCGGCGGCGATGACGTCGTCCCGGTAAGCGGCCGGATCCTCCAGGAACAGCCTGGAGTCCGAGCGCATCAGGTTGTCCTTGCCGACCAGGAACGTCTCGCCGGTGCGGCCCATTCCGGCACGCTCCCACTGCCGGTCGGCGGTCATCAGGTTGTTGATGATCGATGCCGGGTATTCGGCGGCCATCACGCCGGCGGCCCGCCCCGGCGGTCCGATCGGAACCAGCATCCATGCGGTCGGTTGGCGCGACGGCAGGTAGTCGGCGAAGTCTGTGGTGTCGACGTAGTCGATGTCGTTGGAGGCCATGGCTTTCCGGAAGGCGTCGGGAAGCCCACCCTCGCCCCGGAAGGGACCGGTGAGGACATTGGTTCCGAGCTCGACGCCTTTGTGGGCGCTGTAGACCACGTCGCCCTTCCCGTTGATCAGGAAGGCGTCACGGAACCCCATCCGGTTGACGATCTCCCGGAAGTACCCGTTGTAGCGGGCGTTGGCCGCAGACCAGGCGCTGCCGTCACGGGCGTCGGGGATGTCGATCGCCTTGTCGCGGAACGGCACGGTGTAGGTCGCCTGCAGGTATCTCGCCGCATCGGTGGTGGGTATCAGGGCGTCGATGGACAGTTTGCCGTCCGACGAGCCGGAGAAACGGTCGCGGTAGTAGTCGGCGATGCCTCGGTCCTGCGCGGGAGTGATGTCGGCACCGGACAATTGGTCGAACCCGGCGTTGAAGGCGCTCAGGGCGCCGGTCACCGTCTCCCCGCGGGAGAAGACGACCAATGAGCCGGTGATGTTCGACAATCCCATCTCCAGCACGCGCGACTGCGCCTCACGGATGCTGGTCAGCCGGTCGAAGCCCGCCGCGCGCAGCGAGGACCGGCCGGACTGGAACCCGATGCCCCCGGCGATCGCGGTGGCCAGCACGCTCATCGTGAGCAGCATGAGCATGAGCTTGGAC
Organism: uncultured Actinomycetes bacterium; assembly: GCA_903862565.1. GTDB lineage: Bacteria > Actinomycetota > Actinomycetes > Mycobacteriales > Mycobacteriaceae > Mycobacterium. Next base: position 8,062 of record CAIOYU010000695.1, read on the forward strand.
TGGATGCTGACCCGGTCCATCAGGCTGCGCTTGGCCCGGCGACGACGCAGCCGCTCGCCCAACGCGTTGCCTGCATCGGGCGAGGTGGCCCCTCGTGATGCCGCTGTGGATGCAGCCCTGGGCGGCGTCTTGTCCGGCTCGGACGGTGCCGACATCGCGTTCCTTCCCTGCGCCGGCCACGGTGGCATGACCAACGCCGAGGGTAGCGCGTCGGAGGTCGTCGCCCCCTCCACGCTGCAGCGTTTCGCCGACACCGGAAACGGGGCGCCGGAACTGCTCAGACCGGCTTGAGCACCAGCCAGCCATGCGCAGGCACCTCGGCGTGGCCGAGGACCTCCGGCCGCGGGGCCGCGGTTCCCGCGACGACCTCCGCCGGCTTTCCCGTCAGCTTCGCGACCGGGACCGGTAGGGGAGAGTCGTCGAGGTTGAGCGCGACGATCAGCGCATTCCCATCGGCAGCGGATCCGGCCCGGCTTTCGTAGA
>CAIOYU010000696.1 GCA_903862565.1 uncultured Actinomycetes bacterium
CACAGGCTGCAGCGACGCCGGCCGCCGTTGACCAGGTGCCCGCCGGCATCGTCCCCGCCGCGGTCACCGCCGTCGCCACTTCCGCACCCACCGTTGTCCCCGTGACGGTGACGGTTGCCCCCGAAGTGGCGGCCCCGGCGGCTCCGGTCACCGCTTTCCTGGCCAATGCCGGTGCAGCGCTGGCGGATTCGTCCGCCGGTGACAACACGGGCGGTCCGATCAACACTCCGGTGGAATGGTCCGCGCTGGCCGTGGCCCGGCGTGGCTCCGTGCGCCCCGCGGCATCACTGGCCCCGCCGGCCGCCGCCGCGGTCGCCGCCGCGGCCCCGGCCTACAACATCGGTGCCTGCACGCAGACCAGTGCATCCTGCACCTACATCATGGGTCCCAGCGGCGTCCCGATCCCGTCCGACGCCTATGCCCAGACGGTGATGTCCTACTACGTGCTGCCGAACAGCACGCAGGCCGACACCACCGCACAGTTGGTGTACACCCCCGAGGGCGCCTACCCGGTCACCGGCATCAAGGTTCTTCCGCTGACGATCTCGGCGCAGCAGGGCCAGGCCATCCTCGAAAACACCATGGCAACCCTGCAGCCGGGCCCCATCTCCGGCAACCTTCCGATCACGGTGTTCGGTTTCTCGCAGAGCGCGGTCATCAGCTCGCTGCTGCAACGCGACCTGACCGACCCGACCCAGATCGGCCTGCTGCCCGGCGTCGACAAGACCAAGCTGAGCTTCGTCACGGTTGGCCAGGAAATGAACCCCAACGGCGGCTGGTTCTCCCGCTTCCCGGGTCTGAACATCCCCGCAGTCGGCGAGTACTTCTTCGGTGCGACACCGGAGAATGCGTTCCCGACCGTCAACTACACCCTGGAGTACGACGGCTTCTCCGACTCCCCGCGCTACCCCGGGAACATCTTGTCCAACCTCAATGCCGCGATGGGAATCCTGCTCGTCCACACCAACTACGCGAACCCGAATTACTTCGCGAATACCTACGGCACCGTTCTCGGGTCCTATGACTTCCTGATGGGTACGCAGGGGCCGGGAGTGGCGTGCCAGGCGGGCTCCCCGTCCTGCACCGCGCTGCCCTCCACCTCGGATACCCAGAAGTACTACTTCATCCAGACCCCGGACCTGCCGTTGCTCGCCCCAGTCCGGGCCATTCCGTTCATCGGCAAGCCGATCGCCGCACTGATTCAGCCGGTCCTCAAGGTGATCGTCAACCTCGGCTACGCCGACCCGGCACACGGGTTCACCAGCGCCACCCAGCCGATGGCCAACGTGGCACTCCCCTTCGGAATCTTCCCGAAGGTGAGCCCTAAGGAGGTGTTCCAGCAGCTCGGCGCCGGCGTGAAGCAGGGCATCCAGGACTTCTTCGCCTCCTTCGGCGATCAGGGTGGATCAACGCCGAAGCTTCCCAAGCTGTACCTCGACGGTGTGCTCCAGACCATGCCCGCCCGGATTTCTTCTGCCGCCTCCTCCCTCTACGCCAGCCTGCTGTCGACCGCGGACTTCATCAACGCCGCCTTGATCACACTGCCGGCTTACGACGTCACCCTGTTCACGGAGGGAGTCAAGCAGGCCTTCAGCGGTCAGATCATCGAAGGCCTGGTGAACGCCATCGGACGTCCGATCGCCGCCGACATCGGCATGCTGGGCACCATCGCGGTCCTGCAGCTCGCGGTGTGGCTGGAAGCCGCCTTCGCCGCCGCCACCGGATGCGGCCCGGCCGCCCCGACCACCGGTTTGTGCATCCTCTCCCCGAACGGCTAGGCAACAGCGCCGCCGCGCGGGGTCCCCGAGCGGCGCGCTGATTCGCCATCCGGAGACCACGTCGGTGGTCTAGTGTCGCGTCATGAACATCATCTTGATGATCCTGATGGGCCTGCTCGTGGGCTGGATCGCGAAAATGGTTGTACCGGGCAGCGCCCACCTCGGCTGGATCCAGACCGCCCTGCTCGGCATCGCGGGCAGCTATGTCGGCGGCACACTGGGCAGCGTGGTGTTCTCCCCGCACCAGTTGGACTTCACCCCGCCCATCAAGCACGCCTTTCTGGGCTCACTGGTCGGTGCGATCATCCTGCTGCTGATCTACCGGGCTCTCACCCGCCGCGGCACCAGGCTCTGACGAGCCCCTACCGACGCTCCGGCCTCAGCGCAGGAGCCAGATCCCGACCAACGGCGCGACGTTGAACAGCAGGGTGCCGATCTTGTAGACCGACATTCCGCCGTAGTGAATCGCGTCGAAGGTCGGCCGGGACACGTGGAACCAGCGACTGTGCAGGCGATAGATCCGGTCATGCGCCAGCGTGAACGCCGCGAACCAGACCAGCAGGACGCCGTAGTTCACCACCAGGGACCACAGCAGGATCTCGCGCAGGGTCGCCAGGGTCATAGCTATATCTTTCCACCGTGACCGCCGAGTTGCACCAAGCCATCGCGGCCGCCCCGATGTTCGACGGGCTGGACCGTGCGCACGCGGAGTCCCTCGCCGCGCAGAGTCGCCCGATCTTCCTGCCGGGCGGGCAGGTGCTGTTCCGCCGCGGCACCCCGTCCACGGGCTTCTACGTTGTCCGGGACGGCCGTATTCAGTTGTCGGTGTCCAACTCCGAGGGCGTGGTCAGGGTCATGGAGATCATCGGCCCCGGCGGTGCTTTCGGACACGCGGTGATGTTCCTGCGGGACCCGTATCCGGTGGACGCGACCGCACTGCTCGATACGCACCTGGTCTTCGTGCCGGGGACCGCCGTTGACCGGATCCTCGACGAGGACCCGGCGATGGCGCGGCTGATGCTGGCGTCGATGGCCAAACGGTTGCAGGCCAAGGTGCAGGACATCGCCATGCTGACGCTGCAATCGGCCAGCCAGCGCATCGTCGCCTACGTTCTGGGGGCCATCCCCGGCGATGCCGGATCAAGGATGCCGGCGGGTTCCTCCAGCGTGGAACTGCCTGCGCTCAAGCAGGTCCTGGCCTCCCGGCTCGGGATGACACCGGAGACGTTCTCGCGAGCGATGCGCACCCTCTCGGCGGAAGGTCTGATCTCCGTGGACGGCTCGATCCTGCAGATTCCCGACGTCGCCGCGCTGGATGCCTACGCCCGCGGCCAGTCCATCCTGTGACCCGCACCACACCGCGCGCTTGATCTAGGTCAATGGCGTCTCCGGATCGTGCTCATACCGTCAAGGTGTCAGACCAGAACCGCCCGAGGAGAAATCGAATGTTCTGTTACCAGTGCGAGCAGACCGACCGCACCGCTCAACCCGACCGTCCGAACCTGTTGTCGTTCGGTTGTTCGGCGACGAAGGGTAATTGCGGCAAGGACGCCACCACCGCGGCACTGCAGGACGTCCTGGTGCACGTCGACCTCGGGATCGGTCGGTACGCGCAGAAACTGCGGGAACTCGGCGCTCCCGATCCGCGGTACGCCGCGCACGCCAGTTTCGACCTTTTCACGACCCTGACCAACGTGAACTTCAACGCCACCCGCTTCATGTCGCTGATCGCCGAGGCCGTCGAGGTTCGCGACCGAGCGAAACAGGCCTACGAGGCCGCCGCGCGGGCCGCGGGCAAGGAGCCGGAAACCCTCACCGGCGCAGCCCAGTTCATGCCGGCGAACAAGATTTCCGACGTGGTCGCCCAAGCCGCCGAGGTCGGCGTCGACGCCGACCTGGAAACCCTGGGTCCCGACATCATCGGCCTGCGCAACCTCAACCTCTACGGGCTCAAGGGCGTGTGCGCCTACGCCCACCATGCACATGTCCTCGGATACCGCACCGACGACACCGACGCCGGCATCGAGAACGGCCTGGCCTTCCTGGCCGCCGGGCCCACCGAAGCCGATGCCCTACTGGGCCATGCCCTGGGACTGGGCACGGTCAACCTCAAGGTGATGGAGATGCTCGACGCCGCCAATACCGGCAGCTTCGGCACCCCGGTGCCCACCCCGGTGCGGGTCACCCCCGTGGCCGGCAAGGCGGTCCTGGTGTCCGGCCACGATCTGAACGACCTGAACAAGGTCCTCGAGGCCACCGCGGGCACCGGCATCAACGTCTACACCCACGGGGAACTGCTGCCCGCCCACGGCTACCCGGAACTGCACAGGCACAGCCACCTGGCCGGTAACTACGGCGGCGCCTGGCAGGACCAGCATCGCGACTTCACCACCTTCCCCGGGCCGATCGTGATGACGTCGAACTGCCTGATCGAGCCGCAACCGGCCTACCGCAACCGGATCTTCACCCTCGGCCCGGTCGGCTGGCCCGGTGTCCGCCACCTCGACACCGGAGATCTGTCGCTGGTCGTGAAGGCCGCCCAGTCGCTGCCCGGCTTCACCGAGGAGACGATGGAGGAGACGGTCACCACCGGGTTCGGCCACGGCGCCGTGTTGTCGGTGGCCGACAAGGTGATCGAGGCCGTCAAGGCCGGTGACATCAAGCGGTTCCTGCTCATCGGCGGCTGCGACGGCGCCGCCCCGGGCCGCAACTACTACACCGACGTCGCCGACCACGCGCCGAGCGACACCATCCTGATGACGTTGGGCTGCAACAAGTACCGGTTCAACGACCACGACTTCGGTGA
>CAIOYU010000697.1 GCA_903862565.1 uncultured Actinomycetes bacterium
GCGGCCAACAGGCCGCCTTCGGCCCACGATCCCAGGATGATCGAGTGGAACGAATAGTCGTTGGGCGGCAGGCGCCAGTACCCGACGAACTCGAAGGTCGGCTCGTAGCCCCACCGCAGGGCGAGATGCTCGGCGCGGGCGTAGAAGTCCGGCGTCAACCGCAGCGCGCTTCCCCAACCGAGCAGGGGGTGCTCCATGATCGCGGTGAAACTCATCGGCGGCTCGGTTCGCCCGGCCAGCAGGATCGGCAGGTGCGCGGTGTCCTGCTCGAGGGTCTTGGTCTTCAGCGCCGACCCGAAGATCCCGGTCCGGGCGAGCGCCGGCATCACGTTGCCGAATATCAGCCCGAAGGTGATGACCCCGGTGAACTGCCAGCCCTTCGTCACCCGGTCGCCGAAGTACGCCTGGACCAGCAAGGTCGCGGCGGCGAGCAGGCACACCAGAGCGTGAGAGCGGTAGTTCAGTCCGAGGCTGGCCAGTCCCAGGAGCAGCAGGACACCCGCGATACGGGCGGGTCGGACACGGAAGAAGATGAGGCTGAACAGCAACAGGATGGTGAATCCCGGCGCCACACCGTATTTCCAGACGTCGAGGAAGTTTCCGGTCTGGGTCAGCTCGATGCCACGCGTGGAGAAGTACAAGACGGTGCCGAGCCCGAGACCGCCCATGACGTAGGCGATCTGATCGACCGACCGTCCCGTGAGCACCGTCAGCCCGATGAGGTACAGCGAGAACGCTGCCGGGCCAAGCGCATTGGGCCAGAGCAGGCTCACCTGGTTGACGAGCGCGGAAATGATGAACGAGATCCATCCCAGCACTCCGAGCAGAAGCGGCACCAGATCGACGCCGCGATGGGTCATGAGCAGGTAGCCCGGCACCAGCAGCAGACACACGAACGACAACCCTGTGAGCGCGTACTGCATGACGTGCAGGCCCGAGGTGGCACCGATGGCCAAGACCGCCAGGTGCCCGCGCAGCACGGGGTCGCGCCAGCGCGATGCCGACAAGGCCCGCGCCCGCTGAAGAACGCCAGCTGTCACCGTGATGCCCTCCTGCCTGCCCGTTCAGCCCGGGGTTTGCTCTGGTGAAACGATAGCCGCATGTACGTGACTGAGGCCGAGGCGGAGCGCGCCTGCGCCGATGCGGTGGCCCGATTCCCGTTTCCGGGCTATTTCGATCCTGTGCTGGGCGGGCACCGGTCGATCGTTCGCACCGTCGCGCGGTACCTGGCGCCAGGCTCGCGACTGCTGGACTTCGGCGCCGGTGCCGCCGACAAGACCGCCCCGTTGGCGGCGCTGGGCTACCACTGCACCGCCGTCGACGATCTCAGCGACGAATGGCATCAGCGCGGCGACGCCCGGCAGCGAATTCACGACTTCGCCGCGGCGATGGGCATCGAGTACGTGGGCTCGCCGGGCGAGATTCCCGCGGACGAGACGTTCGACATGCTGATGTTGCATGACGTCCTCGAGGAGCTGCACGACTCCCCCCGCCACCTGCTGATCGACCTTCTCGCCCGCGTCCGCGAAGGCGGGTACCTGTTCATCACCGTCCCCAACCACGTGAATCTCCGCAAGCGCCTCGCGGTGCTGCGCGGCCGGACCAACAACCCGCGGTTCGAAGTCTTCTACTGGTATCCCGGCCAGAAGTGGCGCGGACCGGTGCGCGAATACAGCCGCGGAGACTGCGTGGCACTGGCCCACGCGCTGGACCTTGACGTTGTCGAACTCACCGGCGCCCACCACATGCTCGGCCAGGTGCCGCCCCGGCTGCGGAGCGCCTACCTGGCGGTGAGCCGCATGATGCCCAACACCCGCGACACCTGGTCGATGGTGGCCCGCAAGCGCTCCGGGTGGGCACCCAAACGGGACCTGGACGGCGATGAGCTGCGGCGGGTCACCGGACTTACTTCGTGGGGCGAGGCCACCAGCTAACGTTGTGGTTGTGTCCGCTTCGATCTCCAACCGCTCGCTGGCCGCGCGCCTCGGTCGCCCCTATGACAAGGGCCGCGGGATCGTGTGGCAAGTGGCTTGGGTGGCCGTCCAAAGCACCGTGTTCACCCGCGTGTGGTGTCCCAACAAGGTTCGCGTCGCCATCCTGCGCGCGTTCGGCGCCCAGATCGGCGACGGCGCGCTGGTCCGGCACCGGGTCCGCATCCAGTGGCCGTGGAAGCTCACCATGGGCGACAACTCCTGGATCGGCACCGATGTCGACCTGTACAACCTCGACCACATCACCTTGGGCAACGACGTGGTGATCTCGCAATACGCCTACGTCTGCACCGGCAGTCACGACAGGCACTCCCCCACCTTCGAGTTCGACAACGCCCCGATCGTTTTGGAGGACGGAGTGTGGCTGTGCGCCCGCAGCACGGTGCTGCGTGGGGTGACCGTCGGCGCGAATTCCACCGTGGCTGCCACCGCGCTGGTCACCCGCAACGTTCCGCCGAATTCGACCGTGCTGCCTCCACGGTCGGAGATCGTCCGGGGCTGATGCGCATCCTGCAGGTGGTCTCCCTGCTTTCCGCGGATGGCGCGTTCGGCGGCCCGGCCCGCGTGGCGATCAACCAATCCGCGGAATTGCGGCGCCAAGGGCATGACGTGGTCCTCGCGGCCGGCACGCGCGGTTACGAAACGCCGCCCACCGAGATCGAGGGCGTTTCGCTTCGCTTGTTTCCGGCTCGAACAGCGTTGCCGTTCGTGGGTTTTCCGGGCATGACGGCGCCGGGCCTGGCTCGCTGGTTCCGAACCCATGCACACGAATTCGACGTGGTGCACATCCACTTCGGCCGCGACCTGATGGTGATTCCCGTCGCCGTCCTGGCCCGCCGGAAACACCTCCCGTACCTGCTACAGACCCACGGGATGGTGATCCCGTCCCGCAATCCGCTGGCCGGGCCACTCGACACACTGTGGACCCGCCGCCTGCTCACCGACGCCTCGGCTGTCCTGTATCTGACCGAGTTGGAGGGCCGTCAACTCCGTGAGGTGGCCCGTCGGGAGGTTCGCCTGGTCCAACTTCCCAACGGGGTGCCCGATTACCCGGTTCACCCCACCCACAACGGGACCCCCGAGATCCTTTATCTGGCCCGCCTCGATGCCCGCAAGCGGCCTGTCCTGTTCGTGGAGATGGCGCGCCGCATGATCGCCGACGGTGTGGATGCACGGTTCACACTGATCGGTCCCGATGAGGGCGAGGGGCCGGCCGTGCTGGCCGCTATCGCTGGCGAACCGCGGATCACCTGGGAAGGTGCCATCGACCCGGCTGAGGCACCCGGGCGAATGGCCGGGGCAAGCGCCTTGGTTCTGCCCTCTGAGCGCGAGCCGTATCCTATGGCAGTGCTTGAGGCGATGTCCGTCGGACTTCCGGTGGTGGTCTGCACCGACTGCGGACTCGCTCCCGCAATCAGCCGATCCGGCAGCGGGATCGTGTCGGACGGCAATGTGGGTGCGCTGGCGGCGGCGGTTACCGCCGTTCTCTCCGACTCTCACCGCTACGGCCGACGCGCCCGGCAGACCGCGATTCGTGACTTCGGGATGGCCGCTATCGCCCAGCGACTGTTGACTCTGTACCGGCAGTCGGCGACGTCATGAAAGCCTTCCAGCCGCTGACGCCCGAGACACGGATTTTCATCGCCGGTCATCGGGGTCTAGTCGGGTCCGCGTTGGTCCGGCACTTCACGGCGCGCGGGTTCGACAACCTCCTGGTCCGCACCTCCGCCGAACTCGACCTGCGAGACACCGACGCCACGGCGGCATTTTTCGAGGAGAACCGGCCGGAAGCGGTGATCGACGCTGCCGCCCTCGTCGGAGGCATTGCCGCGAACAACTCCCGGCCCGCCGACTTCTTCTCTGACAACCTCCGGATCCAGCTGAATCTGCTCGACAGTTCGGTGCGCCACGGAGTGCAGCGATTTCTGTTCCTCGGATCCAGTTGCATCTACCCGAAGTTCACCGAGCAGCCGATTCCCGAGACCGCCCTGCTGACCGGGCCACTCGAAAGAACCAACGAGGCCTACGCCATGGCCAAGCTCGCCGGCATTACCCATGTCACCGCGATCCGGCGCCAGTACGGACTTCCCTACATCTGTGCGATGCCTACCAATCTCTACGGGCCGGCCGACAACTTCAACCTCAGCAGCGGTCACGTGGTGCCCGCCCTGATTCACCGTTTTCACCACGCCGCGACCGGTGCCGAGACGACCACAACCTGCTGGGGAAGCGGTGAGCCCAAACGAGAATTCCTCTATATCGACGATTTCGCGGAGGCATGCCATTTTTTGCTCGACCACTACGACGACGACCTGCCGATCAACGTCGGCACCGGCAGCGACCTGACCATCGCTGAACTTGCCGAACTGACCGCAGACATCATCGGGTTCCACGGCGATATCGACTGGGACACCTCGAAACCCGACGGCACGTACGAGAAACGGTTGGACGTCCGACGCATCAACCAACTCGGTTGGCGGGCGACAACCACGCTTGAGGATGGGATCCGGATGACGTATCGGTGGTTCGTGGAAAACCAAGATGACCGCCGTCTTTAATCGGCTGGCGAGCCGTCTTCGGGAACTCCTGGCCAACCCGCGGGAACTCCTGACCAACCGCACGGTGGTCATCGCCGCGATCAGCGCCCTGCTGGCCGCCGCCCTGACCTCCGCGGCGTTCGTGCTCTCCCGTCCGAAGTCTGGTCCCGATGCGGTGAACATCGCCGTCGTGGGCGACTCCTACACCGCAGGCCGATTGAACCGGGTGGTCTGGCCGACCCTGCTGGCGCAGCGGACGGGATGGTCGGTGGCCAACTTCGCGCTGCCGGGTGCCGGCTTCGCCGC
>CAIOYU010000698.1 GCA_903862565.1 uncultured Actinomycetes bacterium
AACTGATCGCGCAGGTCATCCGCAAAAACCAGAGGTATACCCCGCGCATCGCATGCTTGGCGGATCACATCCCGCGTTCGCGCCTTTAACTCTCCCACCAGGAAAGGCCCTTCCCCGTCATTGGCAGAAGCTTAAATGACGGGGCGGACATCGACGGGCTTGTTCATCTGCTCGGACACTCCGGCACAGACAAACCGCGCGATCCTGGAAACGCAGACATCGGCGGCCCTGCGCCTGCCAACACGGTCGGGTTCGCCGCGAGATAGTCGACCAGCCAATGCGACTGCCCGTCCCATTCCACAGTGCTAGGCGGATGCAGCGTCCAACCGAGGTCGTCCAGCGTCCACTGGTCCCTAACTTTATTGCTGAGCATCGACGCCGTGACCCAGTTCGACTCCTCGTCGGACCCACCTCAGCTCACGGGCTCGACATGATCAACCGTCGGGAACAATTCCCAGAAAGCAAGGCGCGTCTCGGAGAGCTTCCCGTGCGGTCCACCGCAATCGCATTTGCCTGCTGCCGTGAGAGGGAACGCACTAGACTAGAATTCGTTGGCCAAGCGCGGTCAGTACGTGGTTAGTCGCCGCGCGGACCTGAGCAACGAACTCATCCTGACGATCGATTGCAAAAGCGTCGTCATAGGAGAAGGTTCGAATGATCTGGAAGCCTGGACGTATGTGGATCTGAATGCCCGCCTTCTTGCTGTCCAGCCACTTGTGCAGGCTTTCCTCTTCGCTGTCACTGGCGTAGCGGCGTTCGGCCAGCCAGCGGAAGAACCGGGGATCGGCGATCTGGTCGAGGGTTCGACCTCCAGCACGGCCGTCCCGGAAATCGTCGGTCCACTGATGTGCGTACTCCTCCCCTGACAGCAGCCTGGTGGGAAACCAGCGTTGCAGGGGTTGGGCGAACCGGTGGGCCAGCTGGAAGTTGGGCTCAACGGTGAAGCCGTCGCGAGTGCCCAGTTCGAGGAGCGCGTCGACTCTGGCCGGATCGGAATACACATACGTGTATTGGGACTGCAGTTCCGCCGGCCAGACACCCAAGCGGACGTGCTCGCCATCGATGAACACTGAGGCCCGGTCAGCACCGCGGACGTGGCCGGCAGCGAATTTGACTGTCACGCCAGGCAACTGCGAGTCGCCGCGCGGGATCAGCGCGCCTTCCACCGTGCTCACTTTCCCGGAGAGTCCCGTTGCCTTCTTCAGCATCGCGTCGAGTCGGTTCAGAGCGGTCAGCATGTCGTCGGAAGTCGAGGGTGAATTCAGTGATGCGATCTGAGGGGGCCTCCTTGGTGGGGTGTTCGCCGCCTCGGGTGCCAGGGGTGGATGGGGATGCCTGATGCCGCTGCCCCAGCCGAGTTCCCATCCCGCGGCGGCGTCGAAGTAGTCGGCATACGCGATGGGCAACTGCCTGGGCTGCTCGACGCGGCGCAAGAGGTCGGCGTACCAGGCAACGTAGGCATGGTCGTCGCCGGTGGGGGTGGTCTCGGGCAGCGCGGTGAGGATCAACTCGGCGACCGACTCGGGAGTGGTTGACACGGTCACCTCCCCTCCGGCGAATTCAGTCAGTCCGCCCGTCGAGTACCAAAGTGGGGCGTCGTAGTCGACGATATGGGGGAAGTGCACGTCGTCGGCGAGGTTGTCGGGGCTGGTGATGGCGACGCGCCAGTACATCCCCGAAGCACTCATGCCCGGCAGAATGCGCAGCCGATGGTAGCCGCGCTGATGCAGAACTTG
>CAIOYU010000699.1 GCA_903862565.1 uncultured Actinomycetes bacterium
ACGTCATCGAGGCTTTCCACGCCGCCACGTCCTGACCGGCGCCGTGTTTCGCTGGCCGCGAAGTGCAGCGCCGGCACATCGGGAAACGTTTGGGCCCTCCGCAGCGTTGCACTGCTGTGTCCACAACTTCAAAGCTGTGTGGCCGGGTACGTCTAGCTGGGGAGAGCACCTCCCCGCCCCGCCCACTAGAGTGGACTTTCAGGTGCGCGGCGACGGTCGCGCTACCGATGTGAGGGAGAGCAGGTAGCCGATGTTCGAGAGATTTACCGACCGCGCCCGAAGGGTTGTCGTCCTGGCTCAAGAAGAAGCCCGGATGCTGAACCACAACTACATCGGCACCGAGCACATTCTGCTCGGTCTGATTCACGAGGGCGAGGGAGTCGCAGCCAAGTCGCTGGAATCCCTCGGCATCTCCCTGGAGGGTGTTCGCTCCCAGGTCGAGGAGATCATCGGCCAGGGCCAGCAGGCGCCCTCGGGCCACATCCCGTTCACTCCGCGCGCCAAGAAGGTACTGGAGCTGTCCCTGCGCGAGGCACTGCAGCTCGGGCACAACTACATCGGCACCGAGCACATTCTGCTCGGTCTCATCCGCGAGGGTGAAGGTGTGGCAGCCCAGGTGCTCGTCAAGCTGGGCGCGGAGCTGACCCGGGTGCGCCAGCAGGTGATCCAGCTGCTGAGCGGCTACCAGGGCAAGGAGACCGCCGAGGCCGGCAGCGGTGGGCGGGGCGGCGAGTCGGGCAGCCCGTCGACGTCGCTGGTTCTCGACCAGTTCGGTCGCAACCTCACCGCGGCCGCCATGGAAGGCAAGCTCGACCCGGTCATCGGCCGCGAGAAGGAAATCGAGCGGGTGATGCAGGTGCTGAGCCGGCGCACCAAGAACAACCCGGTGCTGATCGGCGAGCCCGGCGTCGGCAAGACCGCCGTCGTCGAGGGCCTGGCCCAGGCGATCGTCAACGGCGAGGTGCCCGAGACGCTCAAGGACAAGCAGCTTTACACTCTCGACCTCGGGTCGCTGGTGGCCGGCAGCCGTTACCGCGGTGACTTCGAGGAGCGCCTCAAGAAGGTGCTCAAGGAGATCAACAGCCGCGGCGACATCATCCTGTTCATCGACGAGTTGCACACGCTCGTCGGTGCCGGTGCCGCGGAAGGCGCCATCGACGCGGCGTCCATTCTCAAGCCCAAGCTGGCCCGCGGTGAACTGCAGACCATCGGCGCCACCACCCTCGACGAGTACCGCAAGTACATCGAGAAGGACGCCGCTCTGGAGCGACGGTTCCAGCCGGTACAGGTCGGCGAGCCGACGGTGGCCCACACGATCGAGATCCTCAAGGGCCTGCGCGACCGGTATGAGGCTCACCACCGGGTGTCGATCACCGACGCCGCCGTGGTGGCCGCGGCCACCCTGGCCGACCGCGACATCAACGACCGCTTCCTGCCGGACAAGGCCATCGACCTGATCGACGAAGCCGGCGCCCGGATGCGGATTCGCCGGATGACCGCTCCGCCGGACCTGCGCGAATTCGACGAGAAGATCGCCGATGCCCGCCGGGAGAAGGAGTCCGCGATCGACGCGCAGGACTTCGAGAAGGCCGCCTCGCTGCGGGATCGCGAGAAGACGCTGGTCGCGCAGCGCGCAGAGCGTGAGAAGCAGTGGCGCTCAGGTGATCTCGACGTTGTCTCGGAGGTCGACGACGAGCAGATCGCGGAGGTCCTGGGCAACTGGACCGGTATCCCGGTGTTCAAGCTGACCGAGGAGGAGACCACTCGGCTGCTGCGCATGGAGGACGAACTGCACAAGCGGATCATCGGCCAGGAGGACGCGGTCCGTGCGGTCTCTAAGGCCATCCGCCGTACCCGTGCCGGGCTGAAGGACCCCAAGCGTCCGTCGGGCTCGTTCATCTTCGCCGGCCCGTCCGGGGTCGGGAAGACCGAGCTGTCGAAGGCGTTGGCGGAGTTCCTGTTCGGCGACGACGACGCACTCATCCAGATCGACATGGGCGAGTTCCACGACCGCTTCACCGCCTCGCGGCTGTTCGGTGCACCTCCCGGGTACGTCGGCTACGAGGAGGGCGGCCAGCTCACCGAGAAGGTCCGCCGTAAGCCGTTCTCCGTGGTGCTTTTCGACGAGATTGAGAAGGCCCACAACGAGATCTACAACACTTTGTTGCAGGTGCTCGAGGACGGCCGTCTCACCGACGGCCAGGGCCGCACGGTCGACTTCAAGAACACCGTGCTGATCTTCACCTCGAACCTGGGCACGTCCGACATCTCCAAGGCGGTCGGCCTGGGCTTCACTTCCGGTGGTGGTGACAACAACTACGAGCGGATGAAGCAGAAGGTCAACGACGAGCTCAAGAAGCACTTCCGGCCGGAGTTCCTCAACCGGATCGACGACATCATCGTGTTCCACCAGTTGACGCGTGACGAGATCATCGAAATGGTCGACCTGATGGCCGGACGGGTGTCCAAGCAGTTGAAGGCCAAGGACATGGAGATGGAGCTGACCGACAACGCCAAGGCGCTCCTGGCCAAGCGTGGCTTCGATCCAGTGCTCGGTGCGCGTCCGCTGCGTCGCACGATCCAGCGTGAGATCGAGGACGCGCTTTCGGAGAAGATTCTCTTCGAGGAGCTCCGCCCCGGTCAGCTGGTCACCGTCGACGTCGACAACTGGGACGGCGAGGGCGCCGGTGAGAACGCGAAGTTCACCTTCTCCGGTGGGCCCAAGCGCGAGACGGTCGAGCCCGATCTGGCGGCTGCGACGACGGAGTAGTCACCCCGAACGAGATTGCGGGCGGTCACCTTCCGGGTGGCCGCCCGCATTCGCGTCTCAGCGGTAGTTCGGCAGCATCCCGAAGACCTGCTTGATGATGGTCATCACCCAGCCGCCTGCGCTGGGGCTGTGGTAGCGCGGCCAGTTCAGTTGGAAGCTGACCACCCACGCCTGGCCGGTCCGGTCGACGGCATACCAACTGAAGGTGAGGTCGCCGGGCAGGTTCCCCGCCTTCGCCCCGATGTACGGCCACTCGTCGCGGTCGAGATCGATCCCGGCGACGTCGGACATGATGGCGCGGACCGGGGCCGCCGGGCCGACGGCGTCGCGCTGCAGGCGAGCGTGGATCCGGCAGATGTCCTCAGCGCTGCCGTACCACTCCGCGCCGTAGGCCGACCCGGGTGAGCGGGTGCGTTTCGGGTCGGGCTCGTAGGGGCGGGCATCGGCTTCGCGCAACATGGTTGCCCGCTCGGCGGGCGAGGCCGTCTTCCACTGCTCGCGCACGTCGGGACTGCCCCAGCCGATCGCGAAGATCTCGCGCATCGTGGGGAACGGCGTCATGCCGGCCGTGTCGTGGTGACCGGCCCGGACCAACGCCTGCTCGACGGCGTGGATGCCGACGCGGCCGATCAGCAGATCGGTGGCCATATTGTCACTGGTGGCGATCATCTTTCCGGCCGCCTGCCGGACGGTGATCTTCGACCCCGGGGCCAGCGTGTCGAAGCCGGACGAGCCGAGTTTCTTGGTTTCGGCGGTGATGGTGAGAAGGTCGTCCCAGTGCACGGTGCCGGCGCTCACCGCGCCCTCGACCGCGTACAGCACGTAGGTCTTGAAAATCGAAGCCAGCGGCAGGGATTCAGCGGTGTTGGTGCCGGCAACCTTGGTGCAGGTCCCGTCGTTCGCCTTCGAGCTGTTGGAAACCTTGGAGACCTGCCACGAGTAACGGGCTCCGGTCTGGCTCAGTGCGGCGTCGACATCCGCCCAGGACGTGATCACCGGCTTCTGGGTGGTGGCCACCATCCGGCTGACCATCGTCTGGTCGTTGGTGCGCAGCGCGATGTCCTGGTGGGCGCCGTAGGAACTGGTCAGGTGCAGGGTGGCTGAACCGGCCCCGACCTCGATCCCGGTCAGGGTGTACGGGCGGTCCCACCACAACCCGTCCATGGTGGCGGTGATCGCGTCAAGCTGGTCGGGGGCGGCCAACGTTTTGACGCTTTCGGTGCCGATGGGCCATTCCGAGTTCAGCATGTCCACGACCTGCTGAGCGCGGACGCCCTGAGGGGTGTTCAGCGCGATCTTGGGGTCACCACCGGACGGCTTTGCCGGAGCTTGCGCACAGCTGCTCACGACCGCGGCGACGGTGCACAACGCAGCGGCCATTCGGGCCGCGCGGCGACTAGCTCTGAGTGCCGCGTCCAACGTCCAACACAACCTCGAACTCAAGCAGCTGTGACCCTGATGCCACCGGATTGGCCCGCTCACCGGCGTGGGCAGCGATCGCGGGCCCGCTGACCCAGGCCTGGAAGGCCTCTTCGGACTCCCACTGGGTGACCACGAAATAGCGATCGTCACCCTTGACGGGACGCAGCAATTGGAAGCCGAGGAACCCCGGCTGGTTGTCGACGGCGTGGGCGCGGTGGGCGAACCGCTTCTCCAGTTCCGGGCCCGCGCCGGGGGGCACCTCGATTGCGTTGATCTTGACCACGGTCATGGCGTCAGGTTACCGGGAGGTAGCCCCCGCCGGGACTACCGGCAAGATCGAGAGAGCCGGGACTACCCGGCAAGATCGAAAGAGCAAGATGGATAGCGCGATGACTAAGCACTCCGCACCGTTGACCTATCGCGGTGGTTCGGGTCCCCCGCTGGTGCTGGTGCACGGCCTGATGGGGCGCGGGAGCACCTGGTCGCGTCAGCTGCCATGGCTTGTCCGGCATGGCTCGGTCTACACCTATGACGCGCCGTGGCACCGGGGCCTGGACGCAGAGAACCTCGAGGACACCGAACCCATCAGCACCGAACGTTTCCTGGCCGAGCTCGGCGCTGCGGTCGAGTCCGCCGTCGACCCCCAGGGCTGCCCGGCCGTGCTGATCGGGCATTCGATGGGCGGTCTGCACTCCTGGTGTCTGGCTGCGCAGCGGCCCGACTTGGTCGGTGGGCTGGTCGTGGAGGACATGGCCGCCGACTTCGTCGGGCGCACCACCGGCGCGTGGGAGCCGTGGGTGCATGCGTTGCCCACCGAATTCGATTCGGCCGACGCGGTTTTCGCCGAGTTCGGGTCCATCGCCGGCCGCTACTTCCTCGAGGCGTTCGACCGCACGGAAACGGGGTGGCGGCTACATGGAAAGCCGGAGACGTGGCTGGCGATCGCCGCAGAGTGGGGTACCCGCGACTACTGGCGACAATGGCAGGCTGTGCAGGCTCCGGTTCTTCTGATCGAGGCCGGGGATTCCGTCGTGCCGGCGGGGCAGATGCACACGATGCGGCAGTTGGCCGGCGACCGCGCGACGTACCTCAAAGTGCCCGGAGCGGGACACCTGGTGCACGACGACGCCCCGGAGACCTACCGGAACGCCGTCGAGGCGTTCCTGACGCGGCTACTGCCCCTTTTCCAGGGCGGCGATGTCGGCGTCGACCATGATCGACACGAGCTCAGGTAGCTCCACGGTTGGCTTCCAGCCCAGGACGTCCTTTGCCCTGGACGCGTCGCCGATCAGCGCGTCGACTTCCGCGGGGCGGCGATACCGGCCGTCGAACCGGACGTACTTCTCCCAGTCCAGCCCGACGTGGTCGAATGCCATCGACAGGAAGTCCCGGACCGACCGGCCGACTCCGGTCGCCAGCACGTAGTCCATCGGGTCGTCCTGCTGCATCATGCGCCACATGCCTTCGACGTAGTCGGGGGCGTAGCCCCAGTCCCGCACCGCATCGATGTTGCCGAGCCAGAGAGTCTTGTCCATTCCCGCGTGAATCCGGGCTACCGAACGTGTGATCTTCCTAGTGACGAAGGTTTCGCCGCGTCGCGGCGACTCGTGGTTGAACAGAATTCCGTTCACCGCGTGGATTCCGTAGGCGTCGCGGTAGTTGCACGCAGACCAGTACCCGAACAGTTTGGCCACCCCGTAGGGGGACCGCGGGTGAAACGGCGTGTCCTCGTTCTGCGGCGGGGGTGACGAACCGAACATCTCCGAGCTGGAGGCCTGATAGAACTTCGTGTTCAGGCCGAGTACCCGGATCGCTTCGAGCAGTCGAAGCGTTCCGATGCCCGTTGTCTGAGAGGTGAATTCCGGCTCCTCGAAACTGACCCGGACATGGGACTGTGCCGCGAGGTGATAGATCTCGTCGGGCTGTACCTCAGCGAGGAGGTTCGAGAGGCGACCGCCGTCCATCATCTCGCCGTAATGCAGGAATAGCCGGGCTCCGGCAGTATGAGGGTCGACGTAGACCGAATCGAGCCGCTGGGTGTTGAAGGTCGAAGCACGACGAATGACGCCGTGAACCTCGTACCCCTTGCTCAGTAGCAACTCGGCGAGGTACGAGCCGTCCTGACCGGTGATACCGGTGATCAACGCACGCTTCGATGTCACGACTTTGCTGCACCCTGTCTGCTCGTTTCGGTCGACAGTTTACCCATTTCGTACCCGGGCCAGTTATCAGTCGCTTGTTTCCTGGGACAAAGCGGTTTCGTACGTTTGTCGTGATCGGTCGCTGATCTCGTCGCCTTCCCCCGCCAGGGCGAACCGGCCGTCGGCGGTCTGTTCGACAAGCCCGTCGACAAGCAATGAATCCAGAGCCCGGTCGCGCTGGCCGGTGTCGATGCGCCACGCCACATCCAGTTGGGCGCGTTGCACCGGGGCGGAAGCCGCCCGCAGAACGTCGAGCAACTTCCCGCGGACCTGGCGGTCGGTACCGGCGTAGGGCTGCGCTCGCCGGGCCGGGGCATCCCCGGCCGGGTAGCCGGCGTCGCGCCACGCGCACGCGGTCAGCGGGCAAGCCCCGCACTTGGGGCTGCGGGCCGTGCACACCGTGGCCCCGAGTTCCATCAGTGCAGCCGAATAGCGCTGCGCGGAAGGGCTGTCCGGAAGCAGCGCGGAAACGTCGGCATGGTCGCGTGTCGTGGAGGGATTCCCGGCGTCGGCCCTGCCGTGGACTGCCCGGGCAACCACCCTGCGGACGTTGGTGTCGACGACTGGCACGCGCTTCCCGTACGCGAAGCAGGCCACCGCCCGCGCGGTGTACGCGCCGACGCCCGGCAACCCCAGCAGGGCGTCCACGTCGTCGGGCACGACATCCCCGTGGTCGGTTGCCACGACCGTCGCGCACTCGTGCAGCCGTTTTGCTCGGCGCGGGTAGCCGAGCTTGCCCCAGGCGCGCAACACGTCGGCCGCGGTCGCCTCGGCCGTCGCCGACGGGGTCGGCCAGCGCGCCACCCACTCCAGCCAGATCGGGACCACCCGGGCAACAGGTGTCTGCTGCAGCATGAACTCGCTGACCAGAATTTGCCAGGCGCTCACCCCGGTGGCCCGCCACGGCAGATCGCGCATCGCGCGCCCGTACCAGCCGATCAGTTCGTCGGCAGGGATGCTCATTCGGCTTGCCATCGGTTACTCCCCGCCAATCGGCCCGCGACGGGGCACAATACGAGGCATGTCGAAAACCACTCCCGCCCAAGCATGGTTGGCACTGAAGGAGGGTAACGAGCGATTCGTCGCCGGCCGCCCTCAGCACCCCAGCCAGAGCATCGAACATCGGGCCGGACTCGCCGTCGCCCAGCAACCCACCGCGGTCGTCTTCGGGTGCGCCGACAGTCGGGTGGCCGCCGAGATCATCTTCGACCAGGGCCTGGGCGACATGTTCGTCGTCCGCACCGCAGGTCACGTCATCGATTCGGCGGTCCTGGGTTCCATCGAATACGCCGTCAGCGTGCTCGGAGTCCCGCTCGTGGTGGTGCTCGGGCATGACAGTTGCGGCGCGGTCGGGGCAACGCTGGCCGCACTCGACGGCGGGGAAGTGCCGGGCGGTTTCGTTCGGGACGTCGTCGAACGGGTGACACCGTCGATCATGTTGGGGCGCCGCGACGGACTGACCCGAGTCGACGAGTTCGAGGCCCGGCACGTCATGGAGACCGGTCTCCAGCTGCTGTCCAGATCCCTCGAAATCGCCAATCGGGTCGATCGCGGGGAGTTGGCCATCGTCGGCGCCACCTATCGCCTTGCCGACGGCCGGATCATGTTGCGGGAGCATCTGGGCCACATCGGCGAGTACGAGTAGCCGACAGGTAGGAGTGGCCGACGGCGGGGCGCCGTCAGCAAACGGGGCGACACGCCGGGCGTGGTCGGACAACTTGCCGTGACCTGGACCTACGGTGGAAACGTGCTGGATATCGAACCGCATGGCCCGCTACCGCCGCAGATCTACTGGCGACGCAGGGGTTTGGCGCTGGGAATTGCGGCCCTGGTCATCGCACTCGTGGTCGGCGTGGTGATCGCGCTGTTCAACCGCTCCGACTCGGCGGACACCGCAAAGACGGAGACCAGTCAGAACCCACAGCCGGAGGACAAGACCCCGGTTCTTCCGCCGGCCGCTTCAAGCCCGTCGCCCACGCCCACGCCCACCTCCGCCGTCGAGCCGCCACCGATCTTGCAGGCCGGCGACGACTGCCCGGACTCGAACCTGGCCATCAAGGGCGTGAGCAACGCGCCGCAGTACGTGGTCGGTGACCAGCCCAAATTCACCATGGTGGTCACCAATATCGGCCTGGTG
>CAIOYU010000700.1 GCA_903862565.1 uncultured Actinomycetes bacterium
AAAACCGCCGGTGGGCCGGCCCTGATTCACGGCTCGGCCTAATCCGCGGCGATCGCGATCGCGACGTGAACCCCTGGGGAATGGGTGTCGAACTACGTCGTTGACTGGTCGCGGGCCGAGTACGGGTTCCCACGACCTGCCTCATCTGCGCACCGAGCCCTGAAGGTCTTCAGCGCGGCTGCCTGACGCCATGCCTCGGTGGTGGACGCGGTGGCCAGAAGCAATTGATACGGAATCCGGCACAAGAGCGAGGTCCTCACTTACGATCGGCGTTGGAGAGCTTGCGACCAAACAACCGAGAGATGATCGTTTTAGATTCTCTTCGGCGCTTTGGATTACTGCGATCTCTGCTGTCAACACTGTATTTGTCGCATCAAGAAGGTCCTTAAGAAATGGCCAGGGGATCCATGCCTACCCTCTTTCCGCGTTCGCCACTCCTGAACGGTTCTGACACCGAGGCTATGCGTAGTCAGATTCGCGATTACTTTCTCGCCACCTTCGACCGTTACGAGAGCCTTTTCGAAACACTCGCCTCCGACGACGCCTACTACCGAAAGCCGATTTCGCTGCGGCATCCTCTGATTTTCTACTTCGGACATACCGCCACATTCTTTGTCAATAAGTTTTTATTGGCGAGATTGGTCACCGAACGACTAAATCCGCGCTTGGAATCGATGTTCGCCGTCGGCGTGGACGAAATGAGCTGGGACGATCTCGATGCGGCTCACTACGACTGGCCGACCGTCGACGAGGTGCGCGACTACCGACGGCAAGTGCGGAATCTCGTCACTGCCGTGATCGACGAAGCGCCACTGACGTTGCCCATCGGCTGGGACAACCAGTGGTGGGCTGTCCTGATGGGTATCGAACACGAGCGTATCCACCTGGAAACGTCATCGGTGCTGATCCGGCAACATGACCTGAAGTTCGTCCGACCGAGCCTCGAATGGCAGCCCTGTCGTGAGTCTGGCCCAGCGCCCGAGAACAGCGCCGTGGCGGTGCCGGGCGGAACGGTGACGTTGGGTTAGTCATTTGACGCTCCGTGGTACGGCTGGGACAACGAATACGGCAGCCACACCGTCAAAGTCGAACCCTTCGAGGCGGCACGCCACTTGACCAGCAACGGGGAGTTTCTTGAATTCGTCGAGGACGGCGGCTATTCCCGGGACGAATTCTGGGACGAGGAAGGACGAGGATGGCGCAGATTCACGCGAGCCATTCACCCCACATTCTGGATCAAAGACGGTGAGGACTGGCACTTGCGGCTCATTGCCGAAGAGGTTCCGATGCCGTGGAACTGGCCGGTGGAAGTCAACTGCCTGGAAGCCCGCGCATTCTGCCGCTGGAAGGCCGCGAAGACCGGCCTGCCGGTACGTCTACCAACCGAACCGGAGTGGTATCGGTTGGTTGCATTCGCCGGAGTTGACAAGATTCCCGACGGCTGTGCGGCCAACGCCAATCTCCACTTGGACCAGTGGGCTTCTTCCTGCCCGGTGGACCGGTTCGCCCAGGGCGACCTCTTCGATGTCGTCGGCAACGCCTGGCAGTGGACCGAAACCGCCATTCATCCCTATGACGGTTTCACAGTTCATCCTTGGTACGACGACTTTTCGACGCCGACTTTCGACGATCGCCATGCCCTGATCAAGGGCGGTTCGTGGATCTCCTGCGGTAACGAGGCGCGGCTGGCCTCGCGGTACGCCTTCCGGCGACATTTCTTCCAGCACGCCGGGTTCCGCTGGATCGTTTCGGCTGCACCTGCTGTCGTGCCGCCGTCCCGCTACGAGACAGATCATCTGCTGGCTCAATACGCCGAATTCCACTACGGCGATACCTATTTCGGCGTGGAGAACTTCCCGAAGGCGCTGACGGAAATCTGCATCACGGCGATGGGCGACCGGCCGCGCCGCCGAGCGTTGGACCTCGGCTGTGCGGCCGGCCGCGCAACGTTTGAGTTGGCCGAGCACTTCGACAAGGTCACCGGCATCGATTTCTCGGCGCGGTTGATCGGGCTGGGGGTACAGATGGCCGAGGAAGGGCGGTTGCGGTACACCAGAACCGATGAGGGCGAATTACTCGACTACTGCACACGGACATTGGCGGCAATCGGACTGGATGAAACCCGCGACCGAGTGGAATTCTCCCAGGGCGACGCATGCAACCTCAAGCAGCTATTCAGTGGCTATGACCTCGTGCTGAGCGCAAACTTGATCGACCGACTCTACGATCCGGCGTTGTTTCTCGACCGTGTTCACGAACGCCTCGTTCCGGGCGGGCTTCTGGTGATCGCCTCGCCATACACCTGGCTGGAGGAGCACACTCCGCGAGCCGCCTGGATCGGCGGGTTCAAACGCGACGGGGAAACCGTGACGACGCTTGCCGGCCTTCATGAACACCTCGACCGGCATTTCCGGCTCATCGGTGAGCCGCTCGACCTACCGTTCGTCCTCAGTGAGACGAAAAGAAAATTCCAGCATTCGGTATCGGAGGTAACCATATGGGAGCGTCGGTGAGTCCAGTTCGGTCGCCGGCAGCGGGTGAGGCTCCTCGGCTCGACGCCGGATGAGTAAAAAGCCTGAGCAATACGGATTCGCCACCAGGGCAATCCACTCCGGTTTCCGCCCCGACTCGGCAACCGGGGCGGTCAATGTCCCCATTTACGCAAGCAGCACATTCGCTGGGGATGAGCTGGACGGTCTACAGGCCGGGTTCGAGTACTCCGCTACCGGAAACCCGACACGGGCCGCGCTGGAAAAGGTGCTCGCAGCCGTCGAGGCAGGTCGGTTTGGGCGGGCGTTCAGCTCGGGGCTGGCTGCCGCCGACTGCGCGCTGCGCGCGGTATTGCATCCAGGCGATCACGTCGTGATTCCCGACGACTGTTACGGCGGTACCTTCCGGTTGATCGACAGGGTTTTCAGAGAATGGGGTGTCGCCTACACATCGGTGTACCTCGCTGACCCGGATGCAGTACGGGCCGCGATCACCCCACGTACGCGGATGATCTGGGTCGAGACACCGACAAACCCGATGCTGTCCATCTCCGATATCGCAGCCATCTCGGAGATCGGCCGCTCTGCAGGCTCGAAGGTGTTGGTGGACAACACCTTCGCCTCGCCGGCACTGCAGCAGCCGCTGGCGCTTGGCGCCGACATCGTTCTGCATTCGACGACGAAGTACATCGGCGGGCATTCCGACGTGGTGGGCGGTGCCTTGGTGACCAACAACGAGGAGCTCGACGGTTCCTTTGCGTTCCTCCAGAACGTGACGGGTGCGGCTACCGGGCCCTTCGATGCGTACTTGACTATGCGGGGTCTCAAGACGCTGGACTTACGGATGCAACGCCACTGCGGAAACGCCGCTCTGGTAGCGTCCTTCCTCGCGGGACACCCGGCCGTGAGTCAGGTGCTGTATCCCGGCCTCCCCGGTCATCGCGGGTACCAAGTGGCAGCCCGCCAAATGAGTGGGTTCGGCGGGATGGTGTCGGTGCGGATGCGGGGTGGCGCACCAGCAGCCCGCGAATTCTGTTTTCGCACAAGAATTTTCATCTGTGCCGTATCACTCGGTGGCGTCGAGTCGCTAATTGAGCATCCCGGAGCGATGACGGACGGGCAGACACCCGGTTCCCAACGTGAGGTTCCTGCTGACTTGGTTCGACTCTCGGTTGGGATCGAGGATGCGGACGACCTACTGGCTGATCTGCGTCAGGCATTGGGCTAAAGACGCCGTGCGGCCCGCTTTTTGTCAGGTGCCGTAGAGGTGCAGTGCCCGGGCTGCTGTGGTCGCGATATCGCCACTGAGCGTCACGATGGGCGGACCGCCTCGCTGATGAATCACGTTGGCCAGCAGCACCACATAGGTATCCGACCCCGGGTCAACACCGAGAACTGACGCCGCCGGTACGCTTCCACTGCACCCGCGCCCAGCGGGCCAGCATCGGATTCACCACCGCGCGATTGCCCGGCTAACTTCGAAGAGCCGGTTAACTTCGAAGAGCCCTCAACCGAGGCGGCCACCGCCAAGCTAACGCCGCCCTGTACCGAACCGTCATCGTGCGCATGCAACACCACCAACCGACCAAGGCCTACGTCGCCCGCCGCATGGCCGAGGGCAAGACGAAAGCCAAGATCATCCGCTGCCTCAAACGTTTGCTCGCCCGCGAAATCTGGCCACTCATGCGCCCACTCCGCGAGGTCGGACAAGTCGACAAATCAGCCCACCGGCGCCACTGTCAAATGCGAAGAGCTCGTTTGGGCCGCGCAGCAACCGATTTGGCGTCGCGCCGGAACCGGGGTCGGTTGATCCACTCGAAGTCGGCCTCGCGGCAGATTGTCCGAGACTCACTTCGAGTACAGCGCGTAGGCTTCGCGCCACGGAGTGAGATCGACGTCAGCGGCGCTTCCCTTGCCGTTGTTTTCCCCGTACCCGAACGGATTGTCGAGGTCCTTAATGAACAGAAGCATGTAGACGTATACGACCGAGATCGCCGCAGGCATGATGTACTGGCCCGCTCCAGAGGGGAAATCCACAACAACCATGAGCCCCAGGACAACCACGACCAAGATATCCAGGAGTGCATAACCGGCTTTGACGAACGAGGTGTCGCGGATCACAATCATGCGATCGAGTGCGCCAGACAGGCCATTGCTCGTTCCATGTAATTGATGTAGGTAGGGATCAGTTGCGCCCATCTTCGCGATTTCGTCAATCACCTTGTTGATGTCGGCGTAATCGGCCCACAACTCGGCATTGTTTTTCCGCCCGTAGAGCCAATCATTGATTGAATGTGCCACTGGCACAAAGCGCCCATGCACCCAAGAATCGTCCTTATCGATAACGCGAAGGCTTCGAACCGCGTAATCCTCAAGACCAACGAGTCCCCACCCAACAGAAGAGGGAAGTTTCTCGGACTCTTTGTAATCCGCGACTACGCCTGTCAGCATGAGGCCGACGACGAGGGCTGCGCCGGTGATCACTGGTCCAGAGTCGGAAAATTGCAGTATCCCCGATTTGCCCGCGCGGTCGTGCAACACGTAGCGGAGTAAGAGCACTACGGCACCCGCAGGGAGCGCCAGATACAGCAAACGCCATTTCGTCATCAAGACCCCAATTTTTCGTCCTAGGTATTATGAGGCGACATGAGAATACCCTGTAATCTTTGGGACCGTCTGTCAAAGAGCAGGAGGAGTCGCGGCCCCGGTCAACTTCGCCGTGTAGCAGGTGACGTGAGGCAACACGCCCTACCAACCGAGCCTGACAACCCCTGCCTGCGGATCAATCCGGGAGTAGGGAGAGCGCCGACCGTCACCCGCCAGTAACGCAGACCATCTCGACAGCTATCGCTTCGTTCTGAGGTTCGTGTCAAAACCCGAGTCACGTACCAGCCGCGATCAGCGCTCCCGTCGAGAACGGCGAGGTATCCGCCCCCGCGGACGTCGCGGTGACCGTGACGTAACCGCCTGCCGTCACGGAGGTGGGGACGGCGATGGTCTTTGTGATCGGCTGGCCCGAAACGACATCGGTGAAGGTTTGTAGCAACTGTTGGCCTTGAACGGGCCCACTTCCACCCGCTGGTGAGTAGAAGGCCTGAACGGTGTACTCACCCGAACTTGCCGGATTCACAGTGAAATTCACCGTGAGTTGGGTGCCGTTCAGACTCGCGGATACCTGGTCCGGCGCCGGCTGGGCGTGATTGCCGCCGAAGATCAGGCTGATGCCGTCACCATTGCCCGAGATCGAGTTGGACAGAATCTGATTGCGGACACCGTTGTTGATGACCACTCCGGCGCCTTCGTTATTCAGAATCGCGTTGGAGGTGAACAAGCCGCCATAGGTGCCCATGGCGTTGATGCCGTTGCCGCTGCCGCTGCCGCTGGCGCCGTTGCCGCTGATCGCGAACTTTGTGATGACAGGATTCGTGACGATCGGGGTGGGCAGGACCACCGACGGGGTCGTCCCGATGGCGACTCCATCGCCGGCGAAGTTCCGGATCACCCCGCCGCCGCTGAAGGTCGCTGTGACGTTCGGCCCGATCGAGAGCCCGTCCGTGACCGAGAAACCGAGATCCCCGGAGAGGGCGACGTATCCGGTTGCGATGACGGTGGCGGTGTTGTCCTTCTTCGCTGTGATGGCAAGGCCGCCAAGGGGGTTCGTCGCTCCGATGTCGCCACTGAGGATGGCCGTCTTCCCCTTGCCCGGGGTGAGGGTCAGCGAGTAGCCCCGGTTGGGCGCCGAATCGATCGGGCCGGCGATGGTGATGTCACCGCCGGTGATCGCGACTGGGGCGGCCAGTGTCACGACCCCTGCGGCGGTGAAGGA
>CAIOYU010000701.1 GCA_903862565.1 uncultured Actinomycetes bacterium
CGCCGCCGTTACCGTTGCCCACCGCGTCACCGCCGCGCCCACCATCCCCGCCGCGGCCACCGGCAGTGCCATCCCCGCCGTTGCCGCCGTCCCCGCCATCAGCATCAGGCCCGCCCGCCGGCGGGCTATAGCCCGCCCCACCGTTGCCGCCGTTATCGCCATGCGCCCCGGGCAGTTGTGCAGGCCGAAACAGTGGGGCCTCCCCGTCCGCACCCGGGGTCGACCCGGCACCACCGGCACCACCGGCACCGTCGATCCCCGGCGCCCCGGCATCCCCGCCGTCCCCGCCGTCCCTATGGGTGGCGTCCCCGGCCGCGCCTTTCCCACCGTCACCGCCTAGGCCGCTGCGGCCACCGGCCCCGCCATCACCACCCACGCCGTCGATACCGGCCGGGGTGAACAGCCCACCGCGACCACCGCCACCACCGGTGCCGCCGCGCCCGCCGGCCCCGCCGTCCCCACCAGCCCCGGCATCCTGACCGTCGGCACCCGGTGTGGTGGCATCCGCACCATCCCCGCCAGCACCACCGGTGCCGCCGGCACCACCGAGGCCACCGGCACCACCGGCACCGCCCCTACCGAACAACCAGCCACCCGCACCGCCCTGGCCGCCGGCACCGGCGGCCGAACCGGCCTGACCATCGGTGCCGGCCCTGGCCACCACGGTCGCATCCTGGCCGTCCTCACCGGCGATCCCGGCGCCGCCGGTCCCGCCGGTGCCGCCCGGCCCGAAGAACACCCCGCCGCGACCACCGTTGCCGCCGACACCACCACCGGTGCCCCCGGCCCCGCCGCCACCACCGGTCCCGAACCAGCCCGCGTCACCGCCGGCACCACCGGCACACCCCACACAGCCCACGGCAGCGTCACCGCCACGACCGGCCAGACCGAACCACCCCGCGCTACCGCCGGACCCGCTGTTGAACCCGTTACCGCCCGAGCCCGCCAAAAGCCCCCCGCGCCCGCCATTACAGGCCGACGATCCGGCGCAACTCAACGCATCGAAGCTGTACCCGTTACCGACCAACAACCCCGCATCCGGATGCTCGACAGTCCCATTGGAGAACAACACCGACAAACCACCGAGCACCGGACCCTGCTTGCCCTGGCCCAGCTTGAGAGGGGCGGACCCCACCACCTTCGCCGAGGGCCCCGACACCACCCCCGCCGGAACCGCCCCCGCGCCCAACAACGCATTCGGCGTCGGCACCACCCCCACCGGAACCGCTGCCACCGGCCCCCGGCCGGTGCCCGTCGCCGACGAGGCCACGCTCACCGTGGCCGGAACCGGAACCGGCACCGGCACCGGGGACTTTCCAGACCGAGCCGACCGCGCATCCGTGCCCGTCGCCGCCGCGGCCCGGGGAACCCCGCCCCGCACGGCCCCGTCAGCGCGCACCACCGAAGCCGGACCCGCGACCGGCCCCGCCGAACCATGCCCAGGCGCACCACCACCGCGGCGCGCGGCTACCGGCCCGCCATCTGCCTCCGCCGACCGCGACGACGACCCCGACCCCGACACCGCCGAATCCCCACGACCACCATCGGCATGAGCCACACCCGCAGACAGCACCGCACCCACACCCAGACCCAGGCCCACCGCGCCTACCCCCAGCCACGCATACGGCCGACGCCCACGACGAGACCGCCCACCACTAGCCCGGCCGGCCCCACGCCCGTCCCCAGCCGCCGCCGCAACCACCTGAGTGCTCACAGTCAGATCCATCAACCCGTCCCTCCACAAAAGCCCTTGTGAACGCGGCGTCGACTGGGCGCTATGTCGGGATGTTACGCAGCGGACCCCACCCTTGGGATGGGTGAAATTACCCGATTTTCCTACCCGCCCGACCGCTCCAGAGCGCCTCAGACCCGCGACCCACGGCGGCCAAGCGCCAGTGCGGCGATGATCGCGTCCACCGACTCGGCGGTGGTCTGCTGATCGGTGCGGATACGAACGTCGTAGTCCAGGCCATGCCCATGACAGAGTTCGCTGCTCCGCCGCGCCAGCCCGGCGGGTCGGCCTTCAACCTGGCCGTCGGCGCGGGAGGATTCGCGCCGCTCCAACTCCCCCACCGAGCAGAACACTCCCACCAGCAGGGTCCGGGCGCCGGCGTCGCGAAGCACCTCGACAACCTCCTGGCTCCACTCAGCGTCCTGGAGGAAGTGGTCGATGACGAGGTTGGTGCCCAGCCGCAGGTGCTCGCCCCAACCCCGGTGAGTGCCGGTCAACAGGCCCCGGGTGTGGGGGCTCAGGACCAGCCGGACCCGGGCCTGCTCCCCGGCCTGGCTCTCTTCGAGGTATTCCCAGGCGGCGCGGCCGTCGTGCGGTTCACGGGAGACGAGACGCCCGAGGTCGCCGCCGTTCAAGGCGACGAAACTGATTGGAAAGAGCGTGTCGGGGATCAGGGCGACGATGTCGTCGAAGGCCACCAGGGCGAAGATCGTTGTCGGATCGCCGTCGGCCAGGACGGACAGACGCTCCTGCAGTGCCCGGCACAACGTCGACTTACCCGAGGAACTGGGCCCGTTAACCAGAATCGCCACCGGGGCGGACTCCGGACTCACCGGATGCACTCGATGAACGCCACCGGCGGGACATCCATGAACGTCGACCAGTAGTCCGAGTCGAAGTCCTTCAGTGCTTCCGGGGACAGCGCCGGCGAGTGCCAGCGCACGTGGGAAAAACCAGCCCGCTCAAAGGCTTCCTCGTGAGCGGCAACACCGAGGTGGTAGTTCTCGATCGAGAACGGACCGTCCTCGAGATGAAAGGTCCACTGGATCGGTGTGCCCTCCTGCCACTGCCCGACGGCGGTCGCCTCGAATCCGTACTTGCGGTACGACGGGGCGGCGGTGAGGTCCAGGGCCGGGTTGGTGTTGACCGTGACGAACCGTCCCCCGGGCTTGAGTGAGCGGGCGATCCCGTCGCACATCTCCTGCAGTTCCTCCCGGGTCCGGGCGTAGTTGAGCAGGTAGGCGGCCAC
>CAIOYU010000702.1 GCA_903862565.1 uncultured Actinomycetes bacterium
AGACCAGGGTTCATCAGCGGCGAAGTTTCGCTGACCTTCTCGACACCCGACTCTTCATCGGTCACCTCGCCGGAGTACGCCACCAACGCCTTCACATCCGTGATCTTGTTGTCCGTGACGTACTTGTCGAAGGCCAGCTTGTAGCGCACCGCCGCTTTACGGGAAGACGTGACGACCATGGCCTTGGCGTGGCCATCCAGCCGCCACACCACGTTCTGCCGGAAGTGCTCGACGATGATCTGTACCTTCTGGCCGATGTTGGTGGGGTGTAGCTGCACCCAGTTCATCACCGACCGGACTGCCTTGGACTTGTCCACCAACTCCGTACTGGCCCCGGTAACCGCCACGGTGCCCCCGGCGGCAGTCTCTCCGGTGGTGTACGTCGCCCCGTTGTGGGTGAGCCGGAAGGCGGTGGAGTACGGGGTGTAGTTCTGCAATACGTCGAGGATGAAGCCCTCTTCGATGGCCTGCTGCATGGAGTAGAGGTGGAATGGCTCTGGTGGGCCACCGCCGGTCTTGGTGCCGAACAACTCCAACGTCTTGGCCTTTGGGGTGGCGGTGAAGGCAAAGAACGACAGATTCTTCGACTCCGCCCTGGCGGTCATCTCCGCCAGCAGAATGTCTTCGGCAGACACTGACCCGCCGTTGTTGATTTCGTCTATCTCCGTGGGGCTCAGGGCCGCTATGAGCTTCTTAGACGCTTCCCCGGCCTGGGAGGAATGGGCTTCGTCGGCGACGATGGCGAAGCTCTTGTCCTTCTGCTTTTCGATCTGCTCTAGCGCGTAGGGGAACGTCTGGATCGTGACCACGATGATCTTGGGTCCCCCGGCCAGAGCGTCGGCCAACTCTTTGGACTTCGACCCGCCGACGCCGTCGATGTGAGCGATCACCCCTGGGGTGGACTCAAGCTGGCCAATCGCCTCCTGAAGTTGGTCATCCAGGACGTTGCGGTCGGTGATCACGATGACGGCGTCGAATACCGGCTTGTTGGCCTCGTCGTGCAGCACCGAGAGCCGGTGGGTCAGCCAGGAGATGGAGTTGGTCTTGCCCGATCCTGCGGAGTGCTGGATCAGATAGCTATGCCCCGGCCCTTCGGTACGCGCAGCATCCACCAGCTTGGTGACTACATCCCACTGCTGATAACGCGGGAACAGCATGATCTGGGTGCGGGTCTTCTTACCCGTATGGGTGTCGGTCTTGTCCTCGACATGCAGGTGCATGAACCGGCCGAGGATGTCCAGCCAGGTGTCTCGTTGCAGGATCGTCTCCCACAGATAGGCCGTCGGTGAGCCGGTGGGGTTCGGGGGGTTCCCCTTGTGGTGGTTATTGCCCTTGTTGAACGGCAGGAAGTAGGTGTCCTTGCCGTCGAGCTTGGTGGTCATCTGGATTTCGGTGTTGGAGACGGCGAAGTGCACCAAAGCACGCGCCCCGAATTTCAGCAGCGGCTCGCCCTTGGGGGGCCGGTCGTTCTTGTACTGCAGAACCGCGTCGGTGATGTTCTGCGTGAAGTCGGTCTTCAACTCCGCCGTCGCCACCGGGATGCCGTTGACAAAGAACACCAAGTCGATGGAGTCGCCCGGCTTCTGCGCGGAGTAATGCACCTGGCGCATCACCCGCAGCCGCACCGCGTCATAGTTCTTCTTGGTGGACTCGTTCAGTGAGGTGTTGGGACGGAACTGGCACATCTGGAATTGAGCGTTGAGGTCTTTAAACCCCCGACGCAGTACCGACAGCGTCCCACCGCCAGCCTTCAGGTCGGCATCCAACGCCTTGCCCAACGTGGACAGCACACCCTGTTCGGCTTTCGCCCTGGCTTCCCCGGTCAACTCCGGCTTGACCCTCTTGGCCAATTGCTCCGGCTGCGTTTCGGCCAACCACCCGAACACGTCTTCGGGGAACAACGCCAACTCCCGGTCGTAACCGGTATCTGTGGCCGAGTACAACCAGCCGTGCTTGGCGAGGTGCCCACACAACTCGTCCTCAAACGCTTTCTCGTGATGCTGCTGGGCCATCAGGACTGATCCTCGCCAGAGGAGTGTTCGGACAGTGCGCGTTGCTCTAGCTCGTTGATCGTCACCCTGTCTTTGTTCATCCATGCGTTGCGCCCGTTGGTACTCCTACCAACTAGGACACAACCAGCGCTTGATGGACTACTGAAGAGGTGATCTTTAAGAAAGACCAGGGCGTCACCGTCAACCTGAATCACGCCCTCGGCGATAAGCGCCCCGCGAAGCTTGCTGATCGCCGCGTAGGCGGAGGGCTGTATATCGGAGCGGCCGCGCGAACCCGCCAGAACAAGCATCCCTTCGGGTGTGAGGTAACCCCTCGCCTCGCAGTTTTTGTGGTTAAGCGTCAGCAAGTCCGCAGGCTGATCGGAAGTAGTCCCGCCATCCGTCGATCCCTGAGAGACCTTAACCGGATCAAGCACCGGCGTACCCAGGGTGGCCAGCAGCAGTGCGACGGTCTCAATGAACTCCTGGCAGTCTGCCTCTAGCGGCTTGGGCGTGTGCGGGTTGGTCGCCTGGTTGCCGTTGGTTAGGGCGTAGCGGCCTGCCTTCTTCGCCAGATCAATAGACATCCATTCCAGGTAGGCAGTGTGAGTGACCGTCCACTCATTCGTCTGCGAGACCGCCACCATCGCCCTCGTCCAGAAATCCTTGGTGCCGGTGTGCTTTTGAAGCCGGGCACCGACGTTTCCCGACTGACCGATATAGCACTGAGAGGTTTCAGCGTCTTCAGGCGTAAACAGGTAGTAGACCCCGACCTGTCCAGCTTCTGGCGACTTCAGGAAGTCGGCCAGCAAGGTACGAGGTACATCGAACACCTGCACCGTTTTCGTGGTCAGGCTCGCTACCCGCAACCCGGCCGGATCACCCGACGGCAGATAAATCTGGATGGTCTGCGCCCTGCCCATCGCTACGCCGCCCCCCG
>CAIOYU010000703.1 GCA_903862565.1 uncultured Actinomycetes bacterium
AGGGTGTAGCAGCAGTTCCCGGGACACCGACCGCATCAAGCGGTCCGGTCCGGCCAGGTAGGTTTCGCCGGTCTCGCCTAGTCCGTCCTTCACCCACCCCCGGTCGCCTGTCATCACCCTGTTGATCTCGTCGACCGACAGTTGCAACGCCAGCGCGCCGGATATCCCGTTCTCGTCGCCGATCGGAGTGAACACCCACGGTGAGGGGAAGCCGTAGGACGGGGCATGCTCCTCGAAGTCTTCGAAGAAGACGTCATCGATCGACGAGGCCAGCATCGCCTTGCGGAAGCCCTCGGCCAACTTGGTGTTCTTGTAAGCCCCGCTCAGTACGTTGGCCCCGAGGTCGACCTGCTTGACGTTGGTGTAGACGATGTTGGCGTCGGTGTCGATCAGCATGACGTCGTAGAAGTGGAACCGGTTACCGAAGTCGGAGAAGAACGGGTTGTACCTAGCATTGAGCCTGGTCCAGGCGCTGCCGTCGCCGGCGTCGGTCGCTTTCTGCGACTGCGCGAAGTTGCCCTGAGCTGGAACGGTATACAGGGCTTGCAGATATGTCTGAGCATTGGACGTCGGCCGGTATAGGCCGGCGTCGGCGGTCTTCCCGGTGCCTTCTTCCAGGCCCTTCGCGAAGACGTCAACGTAGTAGCGGTCCACCGCCTCCTTCGCGCCCGGCGGCAGCGGTGTCTTCTGCAGCTCGGCGAAGGCGGCGGTGAAATCCTTCATGGCGGTGACGGTGGCGTTGGAGTGTGTCAGGACCGTCGCCGCGTTGGTGACGCTGTCGAAGTAGGCCGTGATCTCCCGGTCCCGGGATTCCCGCAACTGGATCAGCCGCTGGAACTCGGCGTTTCGCAACGAATTCGTACCGGAGAGGTAGCCGATCATTCCGGCGATCAGGACTGAGATGACGCTGACCGCCAGGAGCATGATCAGCAGCTTGGACTGGAAACCCAGCGATCGCAGACCGCGCAGTTGCGGAAGTCGGGCCACGGGCAAATTTCCGTTCTGAAGACGACGATGGTTGCCGAACGGGCGGATATTAGCGCAGATCCGATGCCTGATGGGGCCTTCATGGGTCGTAGCATCGGCGTGGTGAAGGACCGGAGCACTCCGCTATGGCTGTTCGCCGACCAACTCGGCGAGTCCGCCTACGGCGGGGAGCACGCCGACCGTCCGATCGTGCTCATCGAGGCGGCGTCCGCGCTTCGCCGCAAACGCTTTCACCGGCAGAAATTACATCTGGTGCTGTCCACCCTGCGTCATGCGGCGCACCACCTCGGCGACCGGGCCACCCTGATCCGGGCTGACACGTACAGCGAGGCGTTGCGCACCGTCGGCGGACCGGTGCTCGTCCATGAGCCCACCTCGTATGCCGCCGAGGCGTTCGTCCAGCGACTCCACGGCGAGGGCCTGGTTGCAGGCATCCTGCCCACCCCGACATTCGCTTTGTCCCGCAACGACTTCCAGGTGTGGGCCGGCACACGCCGCCGGTTCCGCCTGGAGGACTTCTACCGCGAGCAACGCCGCCGCTTCGACATCCTGATGGAGGGCGCCGAACCAGTGGGCGGGCGGTGGAACTACGACGCCGACAACCGAGAGTCGCCGCCGAAGGGCCACGCCGCCCTCGACGTGCCACCGCCGTACCGACCTGACGAGGACGACATCGACGCGCAGGTTCGCCGCGACCTCGACGCCATGGCGATCGACACGGTCGGAGTCGACGGGCCTCGACTCTTCGCGGTGACGCCGGATGAGGCCCGAATGGCGTTGGACCACTTCATTTCCCACCGCCTGCCACTGTTCGGCCGCTACGAGGACGCCATGCTCGGTGCCGACTGGGCCATGGCCCACTCGCTGCTGTCGGTCCCCCTGAACCTCGGGGTCCTGCATCCCCTGGATGCGGTGCGCGCGGCCGAGGCCGCCTACCGCGACGGCGCCGCACCACTGGCCGCAGCCGAGGGGTTCATTCGCCAGATCCTCGGCTGGCGGGAGTACATCTGGCACCTCTACTGGCACTTCGGGCCCGATTACCGCGACAGCAACGCACTGGACGCCCACACCCCACTACCGGACTGGTGGACGGACCTCGATGCCGACGCGGTCACCGCCGAATGCCTGCACAAGGCACTGGCCGGGGTCCGGGACAGGGGCTGGGCCCATCACATCCAGCGCCTGATGGTGCTCGGCAGCCACGCCCTGCAACGCGGCTATGACCCCCGCGCCCTGAACGACTGGTTCGCCACCGCCTTCGTCGACGGTTTCGCCTGGGTGATGCCGGCCAACGTGATCGGGATGAGCCAGCACGCCGACGGTGGCCGCATGGCCACCAAGCCATACACCTCCGGCGGGGCCTACCTGAACAAGATGAGCGACCACTGCCGGACCTGCAGGTTCGACCCCAAAAAGCGGCTCGGCGACGACGCCTGCCCGTTCACCGCCGGCTACTGGGCGTTCGTGCATCGGCACGAGGGACTGCTCGCGGCGAACATGCGCACCGCGCGGTCGGTATCGTCGATGCGGCGGCTCGCAGATATCGACGCGGTACTCGAGCAGGAACACCACCGCGAAACTTTCTGACCGGTGCCGGCGATAGTCGGGTGAGACAGGGTCGGGGTTTGACCCCGCAGTGAGACAGGGTCGGGGTTGGACCCCGCAGTGAGACAGGGTCGGGGTTGGACCCCGCAGTGAGACAGGGTCGGGGTTGGACCCCGCGGTAAGACAGGAAGGCTCCGTGTGAACAAGTTCGTGCTCGCGATCGCCGGCATTGCAGTGGCCGGCGCGGCGACCTCGACGCTCAGTGTCGGAGCCAGCAACGCCGACCCGGCGTCCAACAGCACCTACAACGTCGTCGGCGAGCCCTATGCCAAGGCCGTCGCGATCCTGCGCGCGCAGGGAGTCAAGGTGTCATTCGGGGGTTCGGTGGGCAGCGACGTTCCGCAGTCCCAGTGCCTGGTCAAGAGCGAGAAAATCGTCGGCAACAGCAAGATCTCGCTGATGCTGGACTGCACGGCCGCGGCTCAGCCCGAGGTGCCGGCCGCGCCGACTCAGGCCGCGTCGTCGGCGTCGGGGACCTCCGGTGCCGCCGGGACGCAGGCGCCGGATGCCGGTGGACGGCCGACGCCCGGCGCCCCGGGCGTGGTGACCGTGGTCCCGACCCGCGTGGGTTGACACGCAGGCTGGTTTTGTAAACACCGCTCGTTTAGACTCGCCTCCGGGGAACACTCGGGAGGTGTACTGGTGCTGAGACCACGCCGCTTCGACCAGGAGATTGATCCGGGGCCGGTGCAGATTCAGGCCCGCAAGGTCGACTTCGACGTTTCCGGCGTCCCGATGCACTGGATTCCCGGTCACCCGGTCGCCTCGCACATGATCAGTACGTTCAACTTCATCCTGCCGGCCGCCGAACGGTGGTTCGTCGAAACCTTCAGCGAGGCGCTGCCCCTGGTGAAGGACACGGCCCTGGCCGAGGACATGCGCGGGTTCATCGGGCAGGAAGCCGTCCACGCCGAGACCCACGACAAGGTTCTCCAGGACTACCTGGCGGCGCGCGGGATCGATAACGGCCCGATCCTGCGGCGGATCGACTACATCTTCAGCAAGATGCTCGCGCCGACCCCGTCGACCGATCCGCGGCGGCGGCTCAACAACCTCTGCGACCGTTTGTGGCTGATCGCGGCCATCGAGCACTACACCGCCTTCCTGGGCGATTTCGCGCTGAACTGCGCGTGGGACGACTTCGACGCCGATCCGACGATCGTCGACCTGTTCCGGTGGCACGGCAGCGAGGAAGTCGAGCACCGCAGTGTCGCTCACGACGTCGCCAATTACTTCCAGCCCAGCTACCTGGCCCGGATTCGGGCGATGACCCTGGCGGCCGCGATGATCTACGCCTATTTCGAGCGCAGCGTCCGGTATGTGTGCCACCAAGACCCCTCGCTGCATCTGAGTTGGTGGCAACTGCAGCGCATGCGGGCCCGCGATTCCGCGTTGCGGCTGCTGCCGACCTATCGCAACCTGTTCGGCAGGTCCACCCTGGCCTACTTCCGCCCCGGCTACTCGCCCGAGGATGTGGGGTCCACCGCACAGGCCGTGGCCTACCTCGCGACCTCACCGGCAGCGCGGGCTGCGCACGTCTAGATGCGCGACCCCCTGCTCGGCCTGGCCAACGCCACCCTCAAGAGCATCTGGTCCGTCAGCGACGCGCTGCGCCGGCCTGCCACCCCGCCGGAGCCGGCCGCCCCGCTGTCCCTGACCGTTGTCGACCGCGAGGTCGTCGCCCACGACCAGAACGTGGTGGCCTTCACGTTGGGTGCGACCGGCGGCGGGCCGCTGCCCGCCTGGCATCCCGGAGCTCACCTCGACATCAACCTGCCCAGCGGCCGGATCCGCCAGTACTCGCTGTGCGGCGATCCCGCCTCGCGGACCACCTACCGGATCGCGGTGCGGCGGATCCCCGACGGCGGTGGTGGATCCATCGAGATGCACGACGGTCTGCCCGTCGGTTCGACGGTGACCAGTCACGGTCCCCGGAACGCATTCCCGCTGGTGGTACCCGGGTACGGCTCGCCGACCACCAGGCTGCGGTTCATCGCCGGGGGTATCGGGATCACCCCGATTCTGCCGATGATCGGTCTCGCCGCGAGACTCGGAGCGGACTGGTCGATGATCTATGTCGGTCGCAGCGCGGACAGCATCCCATTCCGCGACGAAGTCGGCCGCTTCGGCGGACGGGTCGAGATCAGGACCGACGACATCCACGGCATTCCCCGCGGGGACGATCTGCTGGGCGAATGCCCGGACGGTACAACCGTTTACGCCTGCGGTCCCGCACCGATGCTGACTCTGGTCCAGGAGCGGCTCATCGGTCGTGATGATGTGGAGTTGCACTTCGAGCGGTTCGCGGCTCCCCCGGTGGTCGACGGGACGCCGTTCACCGTGACCGTCGCCTCCCTGCCGGCCCCGATCGCCGTGGCAGCCGACGAAACCCTGCTCTCCGCGTTGCAGCGTGCCGGTGTGGGCATCCCGTATTCCTGCCGGCAGGGGTTCTGTGGGACGTGCCGCACCCGCGTCATCGGCGTCGCCAACGGCACTGTGGAGCACAGGGATACGCTGCTGACCCCGCCCGAACACGACGGCGGGATGATGCTTCCGTGTGTTTCCCGCGCGACCGAGGATTCGACGCTTTCGCTGGACCTCTAG